>JAJZSM010000252.1 GCA_021849765.1 Actinomycetes bacterium
CGGTCCCGCTGCGCGCAAAATGCCGGTGCTACCATCAGCGCAGAAGTGCGGATCAGGTACGGCGTTGGTGGTGAACGGCGAGTGCCGAGCGCCAGAGTACGAGTGAGAAACGGGTCATGGGGGATCTTCTCAACGGGGACGCGGACATCCAGCCCACCCCCCGACGCCGACCCACGCGGCGGTTTCACGCCCGCACCGGGGCACCCGAGTCGCCGGCGCGACACCCATCGACGGCGGGCTTCAGCGCACACGGCGAGTACCGACTACTGCTCACCACTGTCGACCGCGGCCCCGCCGCGTCGGGTGAGTCCGACTTCGACGAACGTTCGCTGCCCATCGACCGGCGTTGGCGCGAGGTCGAACGCTCGACGGTGCGGCGAGGCCGCCGGATGCTCGAGGGGGCCGACGCGTCACGCGCCAGCGAGGACGAAGGACCGACCGGGTTCAGCGTGCGCTCGCGAACGCGGCGAGGTCGCGACGGCTATCGATGGATCAGCGATAAGGGAGGACAAGGTGGAGAACGACGTCACCGTCACTGAAGATGAACGAATGGTGGCCCTTGGCTATCGCGAGGAGTTAAAGCGCGTCCTCTCGCTCTTTGACAACTTCTCGGTCGCCTTCAGCTACCTGAGTCCAATGGTGGGTATCTACTCGCTCTACACCCTCGGACTCGGCACCGGCGGACCGCGCTACATCTGGACCATCCCGCTCGTGGTGGCCTTCATGACGCTCGTCGCCCTCGTCTTTGGGGAGCTCTCCAGCGAGTACCCGCTCTCGGGCGCGCTCTATCAGTACGGTAAGTACAACGTCGGACCGCGCTACGGCTGGTACGTGGGCTGGATCTACGGCTTCGCCCTGCTCGCGACCGTCGCCTCGGTCGACTCGGGCGCGGTGCTCTACATCGTGGACCTGTGCAACCTCTGGTTCAAGACCAACCTCAATCCGGCCAACCACGTCACGATCTTCGTGATCGTCGGAATCTTCTTCGTGCTCTCGGGTCTGCTGAATGCCGTTGGCGCGAAGATCATGGGTCGCGTCGCGAACCTCGGTGTCTACGTCGAGACGATCGGCACGTTCGGCGTCTTCCTCGCCCTCGCGATCCACGGCTTTCACCAGGGATTTGGGTTCCTCTTCACGACCCAACACGTCGAGAGCGCGGGTCAGAACCCCTTCGGCGTGAACCTCGCGGGCAACTGGATGCTCGGGGCGGCACTCGTCGCCGTGCTCGCCAACGCCTACATCTTCTACGGCTTCGAGTCAGCGGGGGACATCTCCGAAGAGACCGTCAACGCGCACCGCAACGTGCCCCGGGCCATGCGTAACGCCCTCCTCTACGGCGGCATCGCGTCGTTCGTGCTGGTGCTCGGGCTCTTGCTCGCGACGCCCAAGACGGGCATCAAGGGCGTGGTGTCGGGCGGCATCCCCGTGGTGCTCGCCGAACTGCCGAGCTACGTCACCGACTTCTTCTTGGTGATGGTGGTCGTCGCCTTCTTCAGTTGCGGCACCGCCGTCCAGGGCGCGGGGGCCCGCGTCGCCTACGCGCTCGCGCGCGACGGCGCCGTGCCGGGCAGCGACTGGGTGAAGAAGGTGTCGCCGCGTTTCAAGACCCCGGCCAACGCGATCGCCATCGGGGTGGTCGTGCCGTTCCTCTTCATGCTCTTGGTGCTGGTCAACCCGACCACGCCCATCCACATCCTCTGGTTCACCTACCCGGCCAACGTGAACGCCCTCTACGCGCTCGTGTCCTTCGCGGTCTCGGGCATCTACCTGTCGTTCTTCTTGACGGTGCTCGGAGCCTTCATCGCGCGACTACGCGGTTGGCAACCGAGCGGCTCGTTCAAGCTCGGCAGGTGGGGGGTCCCCGTGACCGTCACGGGGATGGCCTATCTCTTGATCATGCTCGTCAACATCGTCTGGCCGAGTTCGCTCGCGAGCGGACGGGCCCTCTTCAACTACGGGTGGATCACCCTCTTGGTCATGTTCGTCATCGTCGCCATCGGTGCGATCTATGAGAGCATCGCGCGACCCGACCGGCAAGTCGCGAAGCACCGGATCGAAGAGACGCTGAGCGCCAACGAGTAAGTGAAGCGTCGCGACCTCGTTGCGACCCCGTCGGACGACGAGGCGGGTCCACTATCTCGGCGCGTACGAACACGACCCCGGACAGCTCACGGCAAGCCCGGGTCATCCACGGTCTAGGTCTCACGTGGGTGACCCGGGAGCGAGCGAGGTGGCGACCGCGCAGCCCATCGCGTGCCCGGACCCTCGAGCGGGGACTGCTCGGTGAGTCCCCGGTCGGGGCCGTCACGGCCAGGCGGCGAGGAGGTCCCCCGGGCCAAGCGCGAGCGACGCACCCCTCGCCGTCACGGCGGTCTTGCTCGCGACGATGAAGGGCGTCGCACCCGTGACGCCGGGCACGAGCTGTGCGTCGGAGAGTGACGCGTTGAAGTCCGCCTGGCTAAATGGCGCGGTGTCGTGCCACTTGATAGCGCCGGCGAAGGTTATCGACTGAGCGATCGGTCCCCGATCGGCCCCCACGAGGTCAACTTCGGGTACGTTCGTTCGCGTCCAGTAGCCGCCCACGGCGCCGGCGTCAATACCGTTGATCGGCAGTAGCCGCAGGAGCGCCTCGCGCACGACCGGCTCGATCGCTCGGCCCCGCCAACTGCCAAACGAGCGGCGAACGCGATCGAGCGTCTTGTCGCCCCGTCCTCGATCGATCTCGGCGAGGTAGGGACCCACGAATTTGAGCCAGAACTGCAGATACGGGTCGGCCACCCGGTAGCGCGCCTCCTTGCTCGGCCTGGTCGAAAGTGGCGTCAGTCGTTCGACGACGCGCCGTGACGTGAGTAGACCCAGGCCGCGCGACAGGCTCGTGGCCTGCAGGCCTCCCGCGGCCCGGGCGATGGACGAGAACGTCGTCTCACCCGATCCGATGCGGGTGAGGATGTTACGAGCCTGCGCCTCGGTGGGGAACTCGGCGTCGAGGCTGCGCAGCGCGCCGGTAACGAACATCGAGGATGGATCGTCGAGCACCGCCTCGAGATACCCGTCCGCGGTCGCGCCCGTAGGCCACTCACCGCACAGCATGGGCATGCCGCCCGTGACGAGGTAGGCGTCGAACGCCGCTTCGGGCGTGGGCGACCGCACGATCTCGCCAACCTCGCGGGGACTGAGCGGGGGCACCACCATCTCGACGCCACGCTCGAAGAGCGGGCGGCCCGGCGTGTTGAGCGCCTCCATCGCCGCGAGGTTCGACCCGACGAGCACGAGCAGCACGGGCTTCTTGGACAGGTACCGGTCCCAGTGCTTCTGAACGGTGCCCTCGACGGTAGCGTCCCAGTCGCTCAGGTAGGGAA
>JAJZSM010000253.1 GCA_021849765.1 Actinomycetes bacterium
CGCCGTGGTTGACAACGCTCTGGCCAGCCTCAAGCGACTTGAGCAGCGACTCGATCGTGGAGACCGGGATCGCGAAGCCGATGTTCTGGGCGCTGGTCCCGTCGGGCAACGTGCCGGCGACCGCGGTGTTCATCCCGATCACGTCGCCGCGAGCGTCGAGCAATGGTCCACCGGAGTTGCCGGGGTTGATCGCCGCGTCGGTCTGGATCATGTTGCTGAGGGTCTCAGAGCTCGAGGACGTGCCCGCGGTCACGGTGCGTCCGAGGGCCGAGACGATGCCCTGGGTCACCGTCGGGGTTCCCGCCGCGAGTCCGAGGGCGTTGCCGATCGCGACGACCGCGTCACCGACGACGAGCGCGTTGGAGTTGCCAAAGGTCACCGTCGGTAGGCCCGAGGCGCCATTGATTCGAATCAGCGCAACGTCGTCGATCGGGTTGGTGCCGATGAGGGTCGCGGGCAGACTCGTGGTCGAACCGGAACGGGTCACGGTGATCGTCCCGCCGCCGACGGCGGCCGCGATCACGTGGTTGTTCGTGATGACGAGGCCGTTCGACGAGATGATCATGCCCGTTCCCTGGTCCTCGGTCCCCTGGCCCTTCACATCGATGGAGACGATGGCCGGCAGGACGCGCTGGACGAGAGTCGGGATCGTGAGCCCGGTGGGCAGGACCGCACCGGTCGGCGCGTTGGACACGGCGTTGATCGTTACGCCGGGTGTGCCGCTCGATGACGAGGCGCTGAAGTGGCCAGCAAGCCCACCGACCAGGGCAGCGACCAGCAGCAACGAGATGCGTGAGGACCACGGCGAGCGAGGTGACGAGCGGATCGGGATCGGTGGCTCGCCATTGGTTCCGAACGCGCCCGTGGGCGCTGCGATCGACTCACCGGTCTTTTGGCCGGAGGGCTCACCGAGCGACGGCGCGGCGGCTGCGTCCGTGGTCTCACCTGGTGACGGCGCAACGGAGGCTGTGGTCGTGGTCTCTTCGGGCGACGGTGGCGTCACGTCATCGTCGGGCGTGGCGGGCGCCACCCACGACGCAAGGTAGTCGAACGATGCCGGGCCGCCGCTTGGGCGACCACTGTCCTCGGATGACGGTGGAAATTCGCTCACGTCCTCATGCTAGACATCGCAACGTAATAATCGGCTAAACGGGAGCGAAATGTTCCTCATGACGAAACCGAGTAGATTAGTGCCCTATGCCTCGTCGCATCGAGATCGAAATTACTAGTTTGCAGGGTGACGTCGCCACGTGGCGCGCCGCCGGCGCGAAGATGCCCAAGGGGGTGCTCAACGTCGATTTGGTGCCCGGTGGGCCCGTCGTCGGTGGCGTCTACCGGGCGGACATCGAGCAGTACATGGAGGGGCTCGAGGTCGTCTCGGTCATGCCGCCCAAGACTGCGTCGCCGCTCGACCCGCGCAAAGAGCGCATCGAGTTGCTGCCGAGCACCAAGTCTGTCCCCGACGTCGTGGTGACCTACGCGACCAAGGGTCGTGGTCCGCGTCGCGACAGCGACCGTGACAGCGCCCGTGGCGCACGTGGCGCCGGCCGTGATGGCGCACGGCGCGAGGAGTCGCGTCGACCCTCCAGTCGGCCAGCCCGTGACGGCGCCGCGTCGAATGACCGACCCGATCTCACCGACCGATCCGCCCGCCCCGAGCGCGGCGCCCGCCCCGAGCGCACTGAGCGCCCGAGCCGTGGCGCGCGTCCCGCTGGCCGCGGAGCCCGCCCCGAGCGTCCGGCTCGTCCCGCCGGTCCCCCGGTCACGACGACGCATCGCAACGCGCTGCTCGCGACGCTGTCGCCCGAGCAGTTGCCCGTCGCTGAGCAGCTCCTACGCGGGGGTATCCCCGCGGTGCGCGCCGCCGTGGCTGAGCAGAACAAGAACGCGACGGCTCAAGGCCGTCCGACCGTGGACCCCGTGACCATCGACCGCATCGCCGAGGAACTGCTCGGACGGACCAATCTGGCGATGTGGAAGGACCGGGCCGCCGGCGGCATCGCCGCTGGTCGCGAGCTACGTCTGCGCGATCTGCGCGCGGTGGTGACGTCGGCCAAGACCGTCTCACTTGACGACGAGGCACGTACCCAGCTCAAGGAGCTGCAGGCTTCCCTGACCGCGCGCCTCGAGGCGCTGCGGACCCAGTGGGTTGAGAAGCTTGAAGCTGCGGTCGCCGCGGAGAACCCCGTGACGGCTCTCGAGCTCGTGGTCCGCCCGCCGGACATGTCCACGCGCATCAGCGCGGAGATGGCGACCAAGGTGATCGCGCTGGTCTCGTCCTCGCTCACCGCCGAGCAAGAGCCCGCTCGCTGGCGTGAGATCGTGACCCTGGCGGCCGAAACGTCGATCCGGCGCAACGTCAAGCCGGTCGGGATCCCCGAAGACGCCGAGTGTCACGCGCTCGCGGTGAAGAACGCCGGCGCGATTCCCGAGCTGGCCAAGCTGCTCGGGATGAAGGTTCCGCCACCGCCGCCGATCGCGCGTCCGACGCGCCGTCCGGCTACTCGTCGCCCAGCGTAAGCAGTCGCGCCTTCCAGCCGACCGACTCATAGAGCGACTTCATCGCCCGGTCTCCGGGTAGCGCTAGTGCGTCTCGTGCGTTGGCCTCCTGTCGCGCGAGCGTGACGAGTGCACGTCCCCTCCCCTGGCGTCGGTGCGCGGGGTCGACGTAGAGCGCGAGGATCACTCGGTGAGAAACGATCATGATCGACGCCGCGTCATCGCTCCAGAGCGAACCCGCCGCGGCGAAAGAGCTGAGCATCGCCTCGGGTTCGACGCCGCCGAGTACGTCCTCGAGATAGCGGGACCCGCCACGTCGACCGGCCACGTCATCGATGGCGTGGCGCCACACACCGGCCAGCTGCGCTGTCACGGCGCCCGCGCGTTCGATCATGGCGCCGACCCGGTCCCGCTCGACTAGACGCAGTCGCGACAGAGCATGTGCGCCGAATCGGCCAGCTGGCTCGTCTTCTTCAGCAGCCGGCAGGACGAACACCGGAACTCGTCGTCCTGCTTGGGCAGGATCGCCTCGGCAACGTCGACACCCAACTCGGGATCGCTGACCTCGTCGTCGTCCTCTGGCACGCTGGTGCGAAGGATCGTCTCGGCGAGCACCTCGTCCAGGGCCAGTTCCACGTCGGAGTCGTCGACCACGTCGTCGTCGTCCTCGATGATCGCGACGGCCACTTCGACGACGTCCTCTGCGTCCTCTGCGTCCTCGACGTCCTCGACGATGTCAGCGTCCTCGGCGGCCTCGTCGACGTCCAGCTCGTCGACCTCCAGGTCGTCGGTGTCGAGCTCGTCGGCGTCGATGTCGTCGCCCACGATCTCCTCGTCGAAGCCCTCCG
>JAJZSM010000254.1 GCA_021849765.1 Actinomycetes bacterium
GTTCGAGCGGGCCCGATGACCGCGAGAACCCACTCCATCGGGCGACGGCTCGCCGGTGCCACGGCCATCGTGTTCCTGGTCGAGGGCGTGATGTTCGCCGCGAACGTGTCCGGCACCTCGCCCGGGATCCGACCCGTCGCTTCGCACCCCGCGTCAGCCCCGTGGCGCCCAGACGCGATCACGGTCACCAACGGACCCTACGTCGGCGGCGCGACCCAGGAGGAGGCGCACGCCATTCGGATCACGAATACCTCAACCACGCCCTGCACGCTGCACGGCTACGCCGGCATCGTCGCGCTCGATCGGCGCGGCACCCCCCTACCCTTTCGGCTCGTCCACCACGCGACCGGCAGCTGGCCAATGGCGACCGTGGTCCCACCACCCTTCGTCGTCGCGCCCGGGCGGTCGGGCTACCTCTTCTTTGCACCGATTGCGTGCTACAGGGGCTACACCGCGACGAGTCGACGCATCGCCGTGACTCTGCCCGACGCCCGGACCGCCAAAGTCCTCGTTCTGACCGTGGCCCTGGACCGCTGCGCCGGTCCCTGCGCCAGGATTGGCAACCTCATCGCCGAGTCGCGTCTCGAGCCGACACTACGGGCAACCGTCGGGCCAGTCCCCTAGCTCCCGGGCGAGCTGATACGTGTGGCCGGGTTGAGGCGTGGTGAACGCACTTGGTGGCCGTAGCCGTCCAGGTGCCTTCGATTTCGAGCCGCGCCGACCGCTACCGTGGAACCATGAGCGACGACAACGGCGCCGCCGACGAGATCGAGTGGATTCGCTCGACACCCGTCGACGTCATACTCGGCAACCACCTCTTCCACATGATCCAATTGGCGGCGGTCCACCTGGCGGACACGCCACCCGACCTGCCCGCGGCGCAACTCGCCATTGACGTCGTGAGCGCGATGATTCAAGCGGGGGGCGACCGACTCGGCGAGCACGTCGGCCTGTACCGCAGCGCCCTCGCCGAGGTCCAACAGGTCTACGTGCGCGCGGCCGGTACCGCCGACGCCCATTAAGGCAGCAGCCGCACGTCACTGACCTCGTCGGCGCCACGGTGACCCACGACCCGGGTCCCGGTCACCGTACGTCCGTTATCGACGTGGCGGCTGCCATCAGCGATGGCGACGCAATGGAAGTACCACCGGTGGCCGTCCTGCTCAATCCAGCCGTCACCCCGGTGGTCGTCGAAGTCGACGACCACCCCCTCGACCCTCATCGACCCGATCGCTGGCGCAGGAGCGATACCATCTCGAGTGCCGTCAGCGCCGCCTCGCGTCCCTTGTTGGTCTCGTCGGGCAGCGAACGTTCCAGGGCCTGTTCGACCGTGTTGGTCGTGAGTACGCCGAAGATCACCGGAACCCCTGTGGTCAGCTGCACATCCTGGACGCCCCGGGCGCTCTCGCCGGCCACGATGTCGTAGTGCCCGGTGTCGCCTCGAATCACCGCGCCAAGCGTGATCACCGCATCAACCGGGAGCGGTCCGTCGGCGAAGGCGAGCGCCATCATCGGAATCTCGTACGCGCCGGGTACCCACGCTACGGTGACATCCGAACGCGAGACGCCGGCTTCGTCGAGAGCCGCTAACGCACCGTCCATCAACCGTGTGGTGATCCCGCCGTTGAACCGTCCGGCCACGATCGCAATACGCAGACCGCGTCCGTCATGGCCGCCTTCCAGGTACGTCCCGACGACGGCTCGAATCGCCTCGCCGCGCAGCGGGTCGAACTCGGTTTGGTCACTCGATGTCATCGAGCCCCCCTAACAGGTGTCCCATGCGCTCGCGCTTGGTGCGCAAGTAGTCGATGTTGTAGGGCGTCGGTGTGCTCTCGATCGGCACCCGCTCAACGATGTTGAGTCCGAACCCCTCGAGTCCGCCGTACTTGCTCGGGTTGTTAGTCATGAGTCGCATCGAACTCACACCGAGGTCCACCAGGATCTGGGCGCCGATGCCATACTCGCGCGAGTCCACTGGCAGCCCCAGCTCCAGATTCGCGTCGACCGTGTCGTGACCGTTCTCTTGGAGCGCGTAGGCGCGGATCTTGTGACCGAGGCCGATGCCGCGACCCTCGTGTCCGCGCAGGTACACGACCACGCCCGCTCCTTCGGCCGCAATCTTCATCATCGCCGTTTGCAGCTGGGGTCCGCAGTCACAGCGCAGGGAGCCGAGGACGTCACCCGTTAGACACTCCGAGTGCACGCGCACCAAGACATTCGGCGTCGACTCGATGTCACCGTAGACCAGCGCGAGGTGCTGTTCGCCATCCAGGATCGACTCGAATACCACAGCCTGGAAGTTGCCGAACTCCGTCGGCAGAGCGGCCTCGGCGATTCGCTTGACGAGCTTCTCGTGGTGACGGCGGTATCGGATGAGGTCCGCGATCGACACGATTGGGAGGTGATGGCGCTCGGCGAACGCCTCCAACTCGGGCAGGCGAGCCATGTCCGACTTGTCGGCGCTCACGATCTCGCACAACACGCCCGACGGCGACTTTCCCGCAAGGCGACACAGGTCGACGGTCGCTTCGGTGTGTCCGGCCCGCTTCAACACACCGCCGGGTCGGTAGCGCAACGGAAAGATGTGACCGGGCCGGTTGAGATCGTTCGCGCGGGTTTCGGGGTCGATGAGTGCACGAACGGTCGCGGCGCGGTCGTGCGCCGAGATACCGGTCGTGGTGCCATGTCGATAGTCAACGGTGACCGTAAAGGCCGTGCGTTGCGCTTCGGTGTTTGCGACCACCATCAAGGGCAGGTCGAGCTCATCGGCCCGCGCCGACTCGAGCGGCACGCAGAACACACCCGAGGTGTGTTCGAGGTAGAAAGCCATGGACTCAGCCGTCACATCCTCGGCGGCCATGATCAGGTCGCCCTCGTTCTCGCGGTCCTCGTCGTCCACGACGACCACCATCCCGCCCTCGCGAATCGCGCGAACCGCCTCTTCAATCGTCGATAACGCCACTAGACCTCCAATTCGATACGCACATCTTCGCCCACGACGCGCACATCCACCAATCGACCCCGACGCAAGTCACCAATCGTGGACGTCGTCAGGTCGACGAACGCACCAACTGTTCCCGTCGATCCCGCCAGGGCCGGGGCCGCGTACCAGACGATCCGGTTCACGACTCCCGCAGCGATAAAGGCGCTCGCCGTCTTCGGCCCACCTTCGACGAGCGCCTGCAACACGCCGTTCGCCCCAAGTTCATCCAGCACCGCGCCGATATCACCCGAGCGTTCCCAACAGGGATGCACCTTCGCGTCACTCGGCGCGTGACCGAGCACGACCCGTAACGGTTCGAGGACAACGCCGTCGAGAGATCGGA
>JAJZSM010000255.1 GCA_021849765.1 Actinomycetes bacterium
GTTATCTCGTCTGCGGGAGTACCGACGTATGCCAACCTACGAATACGAGTGTCAAACGTGTCACGAGCGGGTCGAAGCCGTCCAGCACTTCTCCGATCCAGCTCTCACCACGTGCGAATTGTGCGGCGGAGAACTGCGCAAGGTGTTCTCGGCCGTTGGCATCGTCTTCAAAGGAAGCGGCTTCTACAAGAACGACAGCCGGTCGAGCACCTCGAAGCCGGCGCCCGCGGCCAGTTCCGACTAACGACCCCCGACCGACACGCCGGTGACAGCGATCGTCTGACCCGCGGCGTTTCCCGGGAGCCACTCCACGTCTGAGCCCACCGCGATCACATCGAGCAGCATTCGTTGCAGCGTCGATGCGACCGTCGCCTCACGGAGCGGTTCGGCGATTTGGCCGCCCCGGATCATGAATCCCGTGAACCCTACCGAGAAGTCCCCCGATACCGGGTTCACCCCAGAATGCACGCCGCTGAGTGAATCGACGTACACCCCCTCGCCCACCAGTTGGACGATCTCGTCGGCACCCTGGGGACCGGCGACGAAGCCCAGTGCCCGACAACCGGCCGAAGGCGGGCCCGCGAGTCCACCGCGCACCGCGCTCCCGGTCGAGGACACCCCAGCGCGACGTGCCGCCACGGTGTCATACACGAAGCCGACCAGGCGACCGTGCTCGATGAGGACGTTGCGCCGACAGGCCAGTCCTTCTCCGTCGTAGCGACTCGCCGCGAACTGTCTCGGGTCTGTCGGGTCGTCTATCACGCTGACCGCTCGCGACGCGACGTCGGTATCCACGCGGCCGGCGAAGATCGAACGTCCTCGCACGACCGCGTCACCGCTCAGGGCCGATCCGATGATGGCGAGCAGGGTGGCTGCACTCCGTGGGCTGAAGACCGCGGTCGTACGCATCGAAGTCGGTTTGACGGCCCCGAGCAGGCGGGTGGCTCGACTGACGGCATCGATCGCCACCCGCTGCGCCTCCAGCCTCGCGGGACCTCGACCGGCCTGGAGTCCCCAGCCGGTCTGATCGCCCGATTCGTCCGCCGCGATCGCCTCCACCGAGAGGAACGAACCCGTGCGCTCGGACCGCGCGTGAACCCCGTAGGTGGACGCGACCACGGTCTGGACGTCGTAGTCCGAGTAGTCCGCCGACTCGACCTGTCGGATCCCTTCGGCCCCTCGCGCCAAGCGTTCGGTCTCGACCACGAGCGCCACCTTGTCATCGAGGGACATCGAGTGAACCGACGGATCGGTCAGTTCGAGCGCCATGGGGGCGACACCATCGGGGCGGGCGAAGGCGAGGAACTCGTCCTCTGACGCAAAGCGTGCGTTGTCACGCGCCTCGCTGACGGCCCGATCGATGGCGTTGCCGTCGAGCGAACCGGTCCACGCGACTCCGACCCTCGCGCCCGTTGCACCCTCGCGAAGGATCCGGATACCGACGCCGCCAGACGCGGCTCGCGCGAGGTTCTCGACGCGCCCGTCGTAGACCTTGATCTCGACTTCGGTCCCCGTCGAGGCGTAGACCTCCATGGCCTCGCCGTCGCCGGCGCGCGCGAGTACTCCCTCGACCAGATCGGTCAGGTCGGTCACGACGCCGTACCCCCGATAGTGACCGCGCTCAGGCGCAGCGTGGGCTGTCCGGTGCCCACGGGCACTTGCTGACCATCCTTGCCACAGGTGCCCGGACCGCCCATGGCGAAGTCCCGGCCAACGGCGTCCACTCGCTGCAGGATCGCCGGACCGTTCCCGATCAGGTTGCAGTCGCGCACGGGCGCCGTGATCCGTCCGTCTTCGATCAAGAAGGCCGACGTCATGCCGAAGACGAAGTCGCCGGTGGCGGTGTTGACCTGTCCACCGCCGAGTTGGGCCACGTAGATGCCGTAGGGTGTCTGGGCCACAATCTCGTCGGCGTCGGAATCCCCGGCGAGCAAGAACGTGTTCGTCATCCGGACCATTGGGAGATACTGATAACCCTGTCGACGTCCGTTGCCCGATCGGCCGTGACCGACCGATCGGGCCCGCAGGTAGTCCCACATGTAGTCAGTGAGGACGCCGTTCTCGATGAGCGTCGTGCGAGTGCCGTGATGTCCTTCGTCGTCGACCGCGACGTAGCCCCACTCGCCCGCGACCGTCCCGTCGTCCACCAAGGTCACCAGCGGGCTCGCGACCCGCTCGCCGCGTCGGCCGGCGTACACCGACGCCTCCTTGGCGATCGCGTCGGCCTCGAGGCCGTGACCGCACGCCTCGTGAAAGAGGATGCCACCCGAACCGCCGGCGAGCACGACGGGTAGATCACCTGAGGGTGCCGGGCGAGCCGCCAGCTTGGTGATCGCTTGGCGAGCGGCGGCTCGGGCCGTCTCCTCGACCAGATCGTCGGTGAGCTGTTCGTAGCCGGCCGTCGTGCCGAAGGGCCGATACCCGGTCTGCATGCCGCCGTCGCCTTCGGCGACGCAGGCGACCATGAACCTCGTGCGAACCTGCTCGTCGGTGGCGATGAGACCCTCGGAATTGGCGATCAGGAGTCGGCGCGTCGAGCCGCCCGCGCTGACCTGTACTTGGGTCAGCGAGCGGCCCTCGCTTCGGGCCACGTCGTCGGCTCGACGCAGCTGGTCAACGGTGCGGGCCTTGTCAACGCTCACCGGCGAGAGGTCGTAGTCGGTGCGGTGACGCTGGGGCACACCGAGCGCGATGCGCTTGCCGCCGTCGCCGTCACGCGCGGCCGCGGCGGCGGCTTCGGCCGCCGCCAGCAACCCGGCCTCGCTCAGGTCGGCCGTGTGGGCGAAGCCGGTCGTGGCACCGGCGATCACGCGGATGCCCGCACCACGCTCGTGGCCCGAGGCCAGGGTCTCGACGCGACGTTGATCCAAAACGGCCGCGCGCGAGGTACGGTCCTCGACGAATAGTTCGGCGAAGTCGCCACCTCGACGCTGCGCCGCGTGCAGTACCCGCTCGATGACGTCGACGGCGACCAAGTCCTCACTCACCGCGCCAGCGTATCGGGCTCGTCGATCGGTTTTCGAGACGTACCGGCCGGTAGGCTGACTGAGTGATTCTTCCGTCGATTGAGAGCCCCGCCGATCTGAAGGGTCTCTCCTACGACGAGTTGTACGAGTTGAGCGGTGAGATCCGGAACTTCATCATCGAAACGGTGACCACCACGGGCGGACACCTGGGTTCGAACCTCGGTGTTGTGGAATTGACGATCGCGCTTCACCGTGTCTTCGACTCGCCTACTGACATCCTGCTCTGGGACACGGGCCACCAGGCTTACGTGCACAAGTTGCTGACCGGCCGCCGATACGGCTTCAAACACCTT
>JAJZSM010000256.1 GCA_021849765.1 Actinomycetes bacterium
TGAGTTCCCGCTGCCCAGCGTTGTTATGGACGATCTGCTCCAATAGCACCTCGACCGCCGCCCGGGCGTCGCCGACGGCGTCGTGGCCACCCGGTTTCACGTTGTAATGACTACAGAGATGGCTGAGCGATCGTCGGGGGCGGAACACTCGACTCGGATCAATGGCGAGGTCGTGCTCGATGACGTCAATGACTCGAAAGTCGGTCTGTTCGAAGCTCGACGCTGCGTCGTCGCCGTCGAGGACGTCGTACGCGGTGTGGCGCAGCATCGCCAGGTCGAACCGCACCACGTTCGCACCGACGACGTAGGCGCCCGCTTCGTGGTAGCGAGTCAGGACCTCGATCGCACGGCGGGCGCCCATCGCGACGTCCAAAACGACGTGCGTAGAACGCATCGTGTTCAACCGCTCGACGTCGAGCCCGTGGACGCGTCGCGCGCCGTCACTGATCGGCCGATCAGGGACCACGAAGAACTCCTCGGTCTCGACCAGTTGGCCGTATCGGTAGACACAAAAACCGTAGGAGATAGCTCGTTCGTTGCGCACGTCGAGACCGGTCGTCTCGGTGTCGAAGCCGACCAGCAGCTCAGGGGCACGGTTTATCGGGTGGGCCACGTCACCATTCTCGCCGCTGCCTGTGACCTTCGCGCCATGCCGGCCACGATAATCGACGGGGTTCGCGCCGCTCACCAAGGGTTCTCGATTCCACGATCGACACCTACGAGTCCCTTGTCCCATCAACCACGAGGCGTTGACACGGCGATAGCCTCGCTCAGAGAGCGCACCCGGGGGATTTAATGGCGTCGTCCCAATCTTCACGAGATGAGGGCCGCGACACCGGTCGCGACCTCGTGACCCAGGCCGGGTACCGGCCCGAACTGCGTCGCACATTGCGCACCTTTTCCATGTTCGCGATCGCCTTCTCGATCATTTCGATCACCACGGGGATCTTCCTCAATTTCGGTTTCGGGCTCACCTGGTTTGGCCCGGCGTCGATCTGGACGTGGCCAGTGGTCGCCGTGGGCAACACGTTGATCGCTTTGATTGTCGCCGAGCTCGGTACCCGCATCCCCCTCGCGGGCTACGCCTACCAGTGGAGTAGTCGGCTCGTGAACTCCACCTACGGCTGGTTCGTCGGCTTCGCCGGCCTGCTCTACATGGCGGTCGGCGGCGGTGCAATTTTGCTCGTTGCGGCGAGCCCACTGCTCTTGAGCGAGTTCGGCGTGAACGCGGCGACCCACCCGCACCTCAATCTGGCGGTCTCGATCGTCTTCATGGTGATCGCGACGGTCACCAACATCATCAGTGTCCAGTTCTCCTCTCGCGTGAACAATATTGCTGTATTCACCGAGATCCTCGGCACGTTGGTCTTCAGCGTGCTCTTGATCGTCTTGTGGGGACTCAACGTGAAGCACACGCCCTACGGTTTCTCGCTGTTGGCGAGCACGACGCGCCTGACCTCGAGCGCGGCGCCCTACTCGTTCGCCCTGGCGGGGATGCTCGGCGCCTTCACCCTCATCGGCTTCGAGCTCGCCGCGGACATGAGCGAGGACGCGGTGAACCCTCGGCACTCGGTGCCGCGGGCGATCATTGCGGCGTTGATCACCGCCGCGGTACTCGGCATGGTCACCCTCGTCGGATTCACGCTCGCGATCCCCAACCTGCGCACGGTGGAGCACGCGCCGTTGCCGCTGCTCACCATCGCCGAGTTCTGGCTGCCGGCGTGGCTCGTGAAGGTCTTCATCGCCTTCGTGGTCTTCTCCATGTTCGCCATCGCGGTGGTTGGTGCCGGTGCCCAGTCGCGGCTCGCCTTCTCCATGGCCCGTGACAACATGCTCCCCGCATCGACGCACCTTCGCCGCGTCGACCGACACACGCAGACCCCGATCATCGCGCTGGTGGTCCTCGGACTGATCGACACCGCCATCCTCGTCTACGGCTACACCCAGCCGAACTCCTTTGGCACGCTCGTAGGCGCCACAGCGATCATCCCGTACCTGATCTACCTCGCGATCACCGTCGCCTACGCCGTCAAACGCCGCGCGATCGACGCGTTTCCCGGCGCCTTCTCCCTCGGTCGATTCGCCAACGTGGTCATCGGCGTCGTCCTGGTTTGGACCGTGGCGGTACTCGCGACCTTGACACTCTCGTCGGTCTTTAACGGCGCCGACCAGTTCCTCGCGCTCGCCGCGGTGCTCGCCGTCGCGTGGTACACGCTCGGACTTCGCCGCCGCCTGCGTCGCGGCGCCGCGGGTGTCGAGTCACTGGCCGCTCTCGCCGACCAGGTCGACTGAACTACCGGCGTTCCTCAGCGATCGCGTTGCCGCCGTCAACCACGAGGCACTGCCCCGTTATGTAGGAGGCGCCCGGCGTGGCGAGCCACCCGATGGCGGCCGCCACTTCTTCGGGTCGTGCGCTGCGCCCGAGTGGCGTCACCTCGCCCTGGATCGCCTCGAAGGGGGTCTGTGATCCCGTCGCGATCCACCCTGGCGCCACGGCGTTCACCGTCACGCCCTGGTGCGCCACGTCCACGGCGAGGGCGCGTGCGAGACCCACCATGCCGGCCTTGGCCGTCGCGTAGACGGGCTCGTGACGCATCGCCATCACCGGTCCCGACACACTTGCCACCAGGATGAATCGTCCCCACCCCGCCCCCGTGAGAACGGGCATCGCCTCGTGGGCAACGAGGTAGGCGGTGTCGAGATTGCGCGCGATCGCGCGGCGCCACCCGTCGTAGTCGATCGTCTCGATGGCCCCGTTCACCTGCACCGGATCGCTCACCGACGTCATGCCAGCGTTGTGGACCACGATGTGCAGCCCTCCGAATCGGTCGATGGCGGTTCAGACCAGTCACGGGGCCGTTCCAATCTCCGTGAGGTCACCAACCACCCCGACCGCGCGCTCGGAGCCGAGCTCCTCGACGCGTTCGTTGATCCGTGAACTGGTCGAGGTCAGCACGACCGTGGCACCGAGGTCCACGAGCAGGCGGGCGGTCGCGAAACCGATACCGTGCTCACTGCCCGCACCAGTGACGATCGCGGTACGGCCCGATAGGTCAAACAGTTGGGGAATCGACACGTTGCTCCTCTTCGACGAGGCAGCCTACTCATAGTCGTCGCGCCCGGCGACCACCGGACTCGTCGAGGCGGCTACCCCGGGGCCCTACGCGTCGCGTCGATTAAGCAGCCAGCCGCCAATCACCAGTGCGGCTACGGCGTAGCCGACGAGGACCAGGAGCCCCACCCACGGACTGAAGGCATCGTTGCCATTCGCGATGACCGAGGTCATCGTGTCACTGATGGTGAA
>JAJZSM010000257.1 GCA_021849765.1 Actinomycetes bacterium
CGCCCAGCGCATCGTGGCCGTCGCCTCCCAGACCCCCGGTCGTGCTCAGGCCTTCGCGTCGGCCCACGCCATCCCCCTCGCGCTCTCGAGCTACGACGAGCTCGTCGCGCGCGACGACGTCGACGCTGTCTACGTTGCAAATCAGCCCACGGGACACCACGACGCGGCGATGCTCGCCATCGACGCCGGCAAGCACGTGCTCATCGAAAAGCCCCTCACCCAGGTCATCACCCAGGCCGAGGCGGTCTTCGCGCGAGCCATCGAACGCGGCGTCCTCGCGATGGAGGCGATGTGGACGCGCTACCTGCCCCAGGTCGACGTCGCCCGCCAACTCCTCGACGCCGGGGCCATCGGCGAGCCGCGACTCGTGCTCGCCGACTTCTGTCAGGACAACAGGAAGATGGCACGGATGTGGCGCAAAGGTGACGGTAGCCCGCTCTGGGATATGGGTATCTATCCGATTGCGTTGTGCCAGATGGTGTTCGGCGAACCCACGGTCGTGGACGCACGCGGAATCTTGCTCGAGAGCGGCATGGACGCCGAGTCGACGTCGTACCTGACCTACAGCAACGGAGCTCGCGCAGTATTCACCGTCTCAGGGATTGTCGACGCACCCCATCATGCACTGATTGCTGGCGAGGATGGCGTCATCGAGTTCGGCCAGCCCTTCGTCCTGCCATCGTCCATCGGGCTCGCCGGCAAGGGCTTCAACGCGCGAATGGACTATTGGACTGACGAGTCAGGTATTCGCGGCCACGCCGGGCTCGCGTACCAGGTCAACGCTTTCGCCGACTACGTGGGTCGAGGTCTCCTCGAGTCACCCCTGCAGACACACGAGGACAGTCTCGCGTGCCTGCGCGTCGCGAGTGCGATCACACATCACCTAGGTGCAACGACGTTCTGATCGACCCGTCACTCGAACACGGTCTACCGACTCGTTCGAAGTGAGTGACCCGCGCTTGGCTCCATCGTCGTCGCCACCCCCGTCGCGACCAGCCCGACCGCGGCGAGCAGCAGGAACGCGATGTGATACCCACCCGTCGCGCCCGACGAAGCGGGCGCGACCGACGCACCGAGTCGAAGCGCCACGACGGCCGCGGAGAGCGCGACGCCAAAGAAGAGTTGCTGCACGGTCGCGGTGACCGTCGTGGCCGCACCCATGAGACGCTCGGGCACGTCGGCGTAGAAGAGGGTGACGTACGCGCTGAAGCCCATCGAGCGCGCGGCGCCGCTCAACACCGACAATGACACGATGAGCGACACCGGCGTTGACGACCTAAGCAGCGCGAAGGAAACTACGGTTGCGGCGACCGTTACCGTGCTCGCGAGCAGTACCTGCTTGTGGCTGACACGGGTGAGGATCGGCGTCGTCGCCGGCTTCATCGCGATGTTGCCAACGAAGATCCCCGCGAGCACGAGACCCGACTTCAACGGGCTCCAGCCGAAGTCGTCCTGGAACTGCAAGGCGAGCAGCAACGGCAGCGCGCCCACCACCACGACGAAGGCCGCGATCCCGCCGAGCGCGTCGCGAAGCGACCGAATTCGCAACACCCCGAGCTCCACGTATGGCTCGCGGTGGTGTCGGAGGTGGCGAGCCGCCTCGGCGAGTGCGACGACGCCGACCAACGCGAACCCGCCAACGGCACGCCACGAGCCGGACGCCTCGCCCGCGACGTACGCGGCCCACAAGAGCGACCCGAGCCCGAACGTGGTGATCACCATCCCCCAGAGGTCAAAGGTCGTTCGGTCTCGACGCGTCTCGGCGGACTCGACGAGAACCACTGCAACCGCGATCGCGACGATCCCGAGCGGTACGTTCACCCAGAACAGCCAGCGCCAGTTGGCGTAGGTGACGATGAAGCCGCCGAGTAGCGGCGCGACCACGGGCGCTAGGAGACCCGGCCACACCACGTAGCCGATCAGTCGCATGATGTCTGTCTTCTCGGCGCGCGCGAGCACGATCGTACGTCCGACCGGGACCATGAGCGCGGCGCCGACTCCCTGGACCACCCGAGCGACGAGCAGTTCACCGAAGTTCTGGGCGCCACCGCAGGCGAACGACGCCACGGTGAAAAGCGCGATCGACGAGAGGAAGAGCGTTCGCGAACCCATCCGGGCGTCGAGCCAACCGCCGAGGGGGATGACGACGGACATGACGATGAGGTAGGCCGCCATCAGTAGTCCGATCGCCGCCGACGTGGCGTGCAGCGCCTCACTGAGTCGCGGCGCGGCCGTCACCAGAATGGTGCCGTCGAGCATCTCCATGAAGTAGCAAGCGGCAACCAGCAGCGCGACGCGACGCTTGGCCGTCGAGATCACCCGGGCCCCTTCACGAGTATGCGTCCATTGCGTGTTCGACCGGGTACGGGTGATCCGTCAGTCGGCCTTTGAGCGCGTCGCCGCCACACCAAGGATTGCGGCGCGCGAACGCATTAGCCGAGGTGACGCCAGTTCGCGGTTCGCCGTTCGATCTCCTCGCGCATAAAGACGCTCGACTCACGTGCTCGCTCCTCCCAGGCGAAGACGCACACCGTCATGATCCCGTCGAACTGCATCGCGCCGAGCGTCGAGAAGAAGGTATCCCAGTCGACCTCGCCTTGCCCGATGTCCAGGTGCTGGTGGATGCGCGCCGTCGAACCCGGAGGGTTGATGATATAGCGAAGCCCCGATGACGCACGGAAATCGAAGGAGTCGGCCACGTGCAGTTGCGTCAGCCGCTCACCCGCGTACTCCATGATCCCCTTGATGTCGCCACCCTGGTGGAACGTGTGCGGCGCGCAGTAGAGGAATGAGACCAATGGCGAGTTAATCCCGCGAATCAAGTCGATCGCTAACTTGCCGTCCTCCACGAAGTCGTCGGGGTGCGGTTCCAGGCGAAGTTCGATGCCTTCGCGCTCAAAGACCGGAAGTAACTCCTCGAGCGAACGCCAGAACATGGCCTCGCTACGGCTGGCCTGTTCCGGGCGACCATTGAACTCCGAGTTCATCACGCCACAGCCCAACTCCGCCGTAATCTCGATGGCGCGCCTCCAGTAGCGAACCGCCGCCTCCCGTTCGTCCTCGTCGGGACCAGACCACCGGAACAGCGGCAGTACCGATGAGACCTCTACGTCGGCGACTCGTAGGGCAGCCTTGAATGCCGTAATACCGGCGTGGTCGATTCGCGGATGTAGGAAAAAAGGGATGAAGTCCTCGCGAGGCGACATCTCGATATACCGGTACCCGAGGTCCGCTACGAGTCCGGGCAGTTCCATCAGCGGCGTCGTACGAAACATGTACGGATCGATGGCTAGTTT
>JAJZSM010000258.1 GCA_021849765.1 Actinomycetes bacterium
CGATCTAGCGTGATCCCGACGAGCGCGGCCGTCCGCGGTGCGAGTGCGCGGCTGCGCCAGAGTCGTGCGAGGTACGCCACAACGAGACAAGCAGCAACGAACACCAGCGAGCGGTGCACGTACTGGAGGTTCACCAGCCGCGTTTCCGACGGGCTGGCGAGGCACGCCGGCCAGGACCGGCAGGCCGCCTCGGCCCCGCCATCGACCACGATCGAACCCGACAGCAGCACGACGAAGAGCGCCCCGACGCTCGCCCACGCGAGCCACTGGCCCTCGAACCGGTGCCAGAACGTGGCCCCGTCGATGAACGACGCGACCGCGGTCGCCGTGACCACCGCGAGGAAGACGAGACCGACGACCAGGTGCGCCGCCACCGTCGCGGGCGCGTTGTTAGTGAGAACCGTGATCGCCCCCAGCACGATCTGCACCGAGACGATGGCCAGTGACGCCACGGCGTAGTTGCGCACCTGGCGCATCCGGACCCCGTCTCGCCGAGTCAGTGCGATGAGCCCCACGATCGCGAACACCACGATCGTGGCGAGGTACCGGTGCGACTGCTCGAGGAGCGGGTGCAGATGATCGATCGGCCCGACTCGTCCATTACAGAGCGGCCAGCTCGAACAACCCATGCCCGAGTCACTGACGCGCACGGTGCTGCCGAGCACGACCAGCAGGTACGTGGACACCGCGGTGGTCAGCGCGAACGTTCGAACCCGCCGGGCGGTGCGGTCAACCGACTTCCATGTTGGCGAGCGTCCATCGAACACGCGAACTCCGTTTCAACGACCTCGCACGCACGATATCGGCGTACGCGAACGAGGTCCAGTGCCGCCACGGAGCAGCCTTTCGACTCGCCTACCGGTGCGACTCGGTATTGTCAACGGCCGAAAACGGAAGGAGTCTTGGCCGACCAGTCCCGTGGCCACAGGACGACGAGTTCGGACTGGGGCGGTTCAATGGCGAAGTCGCGGACAAACCAACCGAGCACGATGACGAACGCATCGACCTGTGGCGAACCCTTGGAGGTGGCGTTCCAATAGTTCACCACCTCGTCCCAGTGTTCGGTCAGCCACGCGGCCGACGCCGCAGTCCCGCCGCGGCCGAGCCCCGAGCAGGTAACGATCGTGCGAGTCACCTGATGATTGACGCGCTCGCTGTAGCGTTGGATGAACGCGAACTCGCGGTGGTACTCGGGCGCGCCAATTTTTCGCTGCTCGCGATTTCCGAGGACAACCTCGGTCGGTTTGGTAATTACAACGTCGCGGACCTTGGATCCATTGGCGAGCGTGCGGGCGGCGCCGTTCTCGTCAGTAACCTCCCGTAATTCGATAACCCCGGCCTTACGAACGAAATCGTCAGTCAGTCGATTGACAATTCCACTCCCGAGCGTCACGATCGCGTTTGAGTCAGGGAGTTCGTGGTCTAGCTGTACGTCGATGCTGACCGTGAGCTTCCTCGGCAGGCTGCGAAATCCTACGGAGTGGAAGAACGAACTCACGTTCTCAAGTACCCCTCCGTTCGTGATTGCCGAAGCAAGTCGCAATGCTGACCGATACTCCATGACGTCTGCTCCGTCACCTTCAACGACGTGCCACTGGGAGTTTTCCGATTGCGTCGTGCCTATCGCGAAACCCGAGATACGGATAGCCAGGGAGTGGTCAGTCGGGCTTATCCCAAAGAACCTAAGTCGATTCCTTCGTTTCCTGCCAAAGACCGCGGCAAACGCGCCATAGGCAACTAAAACACTGATGACGAGGGCCGTGAGGCTGCTCAATATCCCAATGACGTAGTTATTCACATGACCCCCGCAAAGTACACCGAGCGTATTCGCTCAACGGTACGCACACCTGGACGTCATCACGGACACGAAACCTAGCGATCAGCCGCTCGACTGTTTCACTGCCCGGCTGCACGATCGCGGCACCGATGGACCGCGGCGTGCGAAAGTGGAGCACCATGGCCGGCACTACGAGTGAGGATCCACGGCGCGCCGCCGCGCGCGCCGCCGCGGGCTACCGCGCCCTGGGACGGACCTCGGCTGACCAGTTCGACCTGGCCGACGGCGCCGACCTCGGGCGTGTGAGCATCGTGCACGGCGCCAACGCCGACGTGATCTGGTTCGACGCAGCCGGCGAGGAAGTCGTGTCACTGTGCCACTTCTCGCCCTCGATCGACCCGCGACCCGTCGCCGGCGATTGGGTTGCCGTAAGCGACGACCGCATCGAGACGGTCCTCGCCAGACGCAGCGCGCTGCAGCGAGTCAACCAGCGAACCCACGCCCTCCAGGTGCTCGCCGCCAACGTCGATCTGGTGCTGCTCGTCATCCCCATCGACCGCGCCCCGAACATCCACATGCTCGAGCGATACGCCGTCATGGCTCGCGACAGCGGCGCGCTGCCGATCATCGTACTCACCAAGGCCGACGAGTCCGCGAGCGTCGAAGTGGCAGTTGCGACGGCGAACGCGGCCGTCCCCGACGTCGAGGTGCTCACGACGAGTTCGCGCAGCGGCGTGGGCCTCGAACACCTGCGACAGTTGCTGGGCTCGGGCGTGACCGCGGTCATGCTCGGCGCGTCAGGGGCGGGCAAGACCTCGCTGCTGAACGCGCTCGAGAATCGCCAGGAGCACACGCGCACGCTGGGCCGCGGCGGTGGCCGCCACGCCACAACGACGCGCAAGCTCTACCGACTCTCGAGTGGCGGGGTGCTGCTCGACATCCCGGGCATCCGGCTCGCCAACCTCAGCGTCGAGCCCGATCACCTCGACGAGACCTTCACCGAGATCGACGAGGCGGCCGCCCAGTGCCACTTCCGCGACTGCGCACACCGTGCCGACGAGGGCTGTGCCGTGCTCGCGGCCGTCGCGGCGGGAACGATCGACCCACAGCGATTCGCGAACTGGCAGCGCATCCGAGACGAGGCGAGTCGACTCAGCCGCGACCGTCACCCCGCCAACCGCCGCGCCGCCCGACCGGCGCCCCGCGAGGACGGGACCGAGGGCCGAGCCTGACCGTTGACGCGGGGCTAGATCGCGACGCGTCCAATTCGCACGCGCCACACCCGCGGACCGCGCTCGAGGTAGTCCCACGTGAAAGCACCCGCGTGCTCGGCTTCGAACTGATACTGCAGCGGTTTGGGGTCGTGGTCGTTCACGAGTTGGAACGACTCGTGAACGTGCAGCGCCTCGTAGGTCGCGAAGATGGTCTGATGGCGCTGCGCGGGAGCCATCGTGCGCACGTCGAGCACCTGTCCGGCGTCGGTCGGGTTGACGACGTCA
>JAJZSM010000259.1 GCA_021849765.1 Actinomycetes bacterium
TACGCCTGCTGCGCGCGACCCACGCGCTGCGCATCGACGCCGAGCGCGGTGCCACCACGGTCACCTCCCACGATCTCACCGAGCTCGTCGCCGCGATCGGCGCGTCGCTTCAGCACCTGAGCGACCTGCTGAGCTCAGAGGAGACGAGCGCGGGCATCGACCTGCGCACGCTCTACGTCGCCGCCGAAGCCTCACTCGTCGCGGCGCAAGCGCCCGCCTCCATAGCGGTGCATCTCGACGAGATGGTGAACGCCACCAACACCGCCCGCCACCTCGTGCGCTCGGTGCTGTCGAACGTGTAGAGCGGTCGCGGTCCGAGCACTCGAACGCACCACTGGGTAGTCTCGGCTCTAACGAGCAAGGAGGAGCGGTGATCAAGGGATTCAAGAACTTCTTAATGCAGGGCGATCTCATCGTCATCGCCGTCGGCCTGGTCGTCGCTCTGGCCTTCTCCACCCTGATCAAGGCCTTCACCGACTCGATCATCACACCACTGGTCAGCGCGATCGAAGGCTCTAGCGGCGGTGCCCCGGGGCTGGGCTGGACGCTCAACGGTCAGTTTGTCAACGTGGGCGCCTTCATCTCGGCGATCATCTACTTCGTCATCTTCATGGTGGTCATCTACTTCGTCCTCGTGGTGCCCTACCGCGCCTACATGGCACGACAAGGCAAGACAGTCTTCGGTCCTCCCCAGCCCGCCGCCCCCACCAAGACCTGCCCCGAGTGCCTCTCGGGCGACCTGCCCGTGGCCGCCACTCGCTGCAGCCACTGCGGGGTCGTCCTCGTCTGAAACTCCGAGGTGAAGATGGCACAACCAGTTGACGCACCGAACGCGCTGTGATCTGAATCCCGTCGGTTAATCCGACAGCGGCTGCGACGGCGCGCCGCCCTCAGCCCCCAAGCTCAACAGAGCGGCTCGCCGCTCCTGGTAGGCGCGGATCCGCTTTCGCTTGAATTCGTCGTAGCCGCGCACGCTCTCGGGCAGTTCGGCGATCGCAAGTGCCCGGTCCAACCGATCCGGCGTCAACTTCTCGCACTCCTCACGAATCGTCGACTCGTACTGATCTCGAATCTTGCGCTCCAGGCGACGCATCTCGCTACGCGCGAAGGGATCGAACACGCCGCCACGAAGGCCGTGCGCACGGGCCAGTGCCGCCAGACCCGATCGGCCTCGGCGCAGTTCGATCTTCGTCGTACGACCCATCCAGCGCAGCGACGGTGGGTCCAGGTGGAAGGTCACGCGAGCCCGAGGACCGAAGTTCTCACGAATCTGTCTCTCGAAGGACGAGTCGAGCAGAAGTCGCGCCACCTCGTACTCGTCCCGGTACGCCATTAAGCGATGGGCCTGGCGAGCGACCGCATGCGCGAAGGGGCCGTCGTTCACCGCACAGCGTGTTTCGGCGTCGTACGCGCGGTGCACCAGGTCCACGTAGCGTCGCGCGTAGGACACGTCTTGATAGTCGATCAAATCACGAATGCGTGGGATGAGAACCGCCGACAGTAAGGTCTCACCCGGCACTCCACTGGCCTCGAGGAGTTCGGTTTCGTCTCGCGTCGGTGTCGTGGCGTCGTCGCGAACATCGGCAAGCTCGTCGCAATCTGGCTCGGCGATGATGAGCCGACCGAGGCGGAACGCCGCGAGGTTCTCTTCGACGGCCACCGCGTTGAGTTCGATAGCCCGCTCGATAGCCACATCTGACAACGGAAGGGCGCCAAGTTGGAAGGCAGCGCCGAGCAGAACAACGTTGGCGTAGACGTCGGAGCCCAGCAAACGTCGCGAGATCGAGGCACTGTCCAGCCAGCGATTCACACCCGCTCGGCAGCGCGAGTCGATCGCGGCGCGAACCTCCTCGAGCGGCAAAAAGCCAATCGAGGCGTCGGCAACCTGACGACCCGTGGGCACGCGCGAACTCGACATAACTGCCACCGTTCGGCTCGACGAGGCGGCGACGAGGTTACGCGGCTCGGCCGCGACGAGCATTTCGCACCCTAGGTAGAGATCGCACTCCTCGGCACCAAGCTTGTACGTCGCTACCACCTCGTCGGTCCCGAAACGAACGTCAGAGACGACCGATCCGCCCTTTTGCGCGATTCCGGTCTGGTCCATCCCGAGCACGACGTGGCCCATAAGGTGCGCGGCCCATGAGATGATCTGCGCGACGGTTACGACGCCGGTGCCACCGACACCGCACAGTCGAACGTTAAAGAGGCCAGGGGGGGCGCTGATCGAGGGAGGCGCCAGGCGCGAGGAGTCGATGTCGAACACAGCGGACCTGGTCGCGACGTCGTCGACGGTCACGAACGCCGGGCACGGCGCCTCGAGACACGAGAGGTCGAGCGCGCACGACTCTTGATGGATCTCAGTCTTGCGCCCCCAGGGAGTATTGACGGGCCGCAACGATAGGCAATTGGTCAACGCCCCGCACTCGCCGCAACCGTCGCAGACCAGCGGATTGATCACCACACGCCGGCTCGTCACGGTGCCCTCGCGGCGCTGGCGGCGACGACGCTCGAGCGCGCATCCTTGATCGTGGATGAGTACTGTCACGCCCGCGAGAGTCGCGAGCTCTCGCTGGACCTCGACGATCTCGCGACGGTGATGGACCTTGACACCCGAGGGCAGGTGGCGGTAGCGCGCATTGTGCGGGTCGTCCGTGGTGATCGTGACTCGCGCGACGCCTTCGGCCGCGAGGAGTCGGCATAGTTCTCCCACGTCGCGAGGGCCCAGCACGGCCTGACCGCCGGTCATGGCAACCGACGAGTTGACGAGGAGCTTGTAGGTGATGTTCACGCCTGACGCGATCGCCGCGCGCAGTGCGAGTGAACCAGAGTGGGCGAAGGTGCCGTCCCCGAGGTTCTGAAAGAAGTGCTCGGCCGTGACAAAGTGCGACATCCCATTCCACATGGCACCCTCGCCGCCCATCTGGAATCGTCCGACGACGGTGCCCACCTGACGCGGCGCCATCTGCAAGACCAGTCCGTGGCAACCGCTTCCCGAGCCCACGCACGATCCATCAGGCAGGCGTGTGGACGTGTTGTGCGGACAGCCCGAGCAGAAGTAGGGGCCGCGCACGAGCGAGAGCGGCCGCAGAGGATCTGCGACGGCGCGCGTCCGCGAGGCCGGACGGCCCAGTTGGACCAAGCGAGCGGCCAGGACATCGGCCAGCAAATCGGGATCCACCTCACCGGTGTGAGAGAGCAGTTGCGCTCCCCGCTCGTCACGCTTACCGACGACGCGCGGCGCCGAAGCCATGCCAAAGAGGGCCGATTTGA
>JAJZSM010000260.1 GCA_021849765.1 Actinomycetes bacterium
GGACGAGGGTCTCTCCGCGGGTACATCGAACCGAGTTTCGGTCGTCGTCCGTTGATCGATCACGCCGACGGTACGCCGATGTCGAGAGGCCGTTCGTCCGAGCTATTGCCGACGACTCGCCGGTCGACGTTGCTGGGGTGGGGACTGTCAAGGATCGGCGGTTACCGTGTCACACATCGGTCGTTACCGAGACGCGAATCAGCCGCTATCCGTTGTCCACGGATGAGCCGAGAGAGAATGCGGTTGTGGAGCCGGTGGAGGGATTCGAACCCACGACCTGACGATTACAAATCGCCTGCGCTACCACTGCGCCACACCGGCAAGGTGGACACAAGACTAGTGAGTGCTGATGGTTGGCTCTAGGCTGTCGGCGTGAGCACGCCACCTCCTGAGCCGACAGCGCCCGGCTCCCATTACCAGCCGTCGATTGGTGTGGTGCTCGTGATTCTCGTCGCGTTCGTGGCGGGGGCATTCTTGATGCTTCGGTCAACGAAGCCCGGGCGTCCCGGGGCAGGTCCGACAACCACTACGGTCCCAGCGTCGAGCCAGTCCCACGGTCCCACGACGACGACCGTGGTCGTGAAGTCCAAAGTCCGCGTCCAGGTCGCCAACGGCACCACGGTGACCGGGCTCGCTCGTAATTTCACCCAACAGTTGCTCACCTATGGGTGGGACACGTTGCCCCAGGCCAACGGTCCCCATGTGAACTCGACGATCATCTACTTCAACCCGGGCTTTGAGTCGTCGGCGCGCATGATCGCGGCGGAACTCAAGTTCCCCTCGTCGTCGGTCCGACCGCTCAATGGCGGCAGCCCCGTCGCCGGCGCCGCCAGCGATGACGTCATCGTCCTTCTGGGACTCAACGCCGCCGTCGCGGGCTAATCGGGTTCTGGCGGATCAACGCCGTAGCGAGTGAGCGCGGCGCGAAGGATGTCCATCGCCATTGGGCGCAGCTCCTCGAGTGGCCGATTGCGGTGTCGCCGAACACCGAGGTCGACCTGCGCGAGGCTGCTGACGCCGAACTTCCTCGCGACGTCGATGAGTAGCGCAATCTCGACGTCGTACTGCTGCTCGAGGGTGACGGCGTCGAAGACCTCCCGGCGAGCCGCTGTCTCGCCGGCCAGTGGTTGACGAATCTCTCCGAGGCCCGGAAAGAGCAGCGAGAGGATCGGACGCGCGGTCAACTCGTTAACGCGACCGCCACCCGTGGGCATGTTGTGGAGGGGGCGTTCGTAGTACCCCTTGACGAGGTTGACCTCGGGTCGTTCGAGAATGGGCTGGATCAGGCGAGGCACGAAGTCCGGGGCGGTGTTCAGCACGTCGGCGTCGAGGAAGACCACCGTCTCGGTGGCGGTCGCGGCGAGGCCGGCGGCCATGGCGAGCCCCTTGCCCCCAGGACCCTCGACCGTCACCACGCGCGCCCCGTGATGGAGCGCCACCGTCGCGGTGTCGTCGCTCGAGCGGTCGTTCACCACGACCAGGTCGTCGATGACGTTGCGATAGGCGAGGACGGACTCGAGGACGGCGCCGATAGTCGTCGCCTCGTTCCGAGCGGGAATGATCACGGCGATGGAGGTCGCAGCCATCAACCCGCGGACCCGGACCGCATCGAAATCCTCCCGCTGCAGGGTTAACGGCACGTCAAGCATTGATACTGAGATTAGGGCCGAGGCGTTACGAGCCGCACTTGACAGCGCGCCCGCGCCCCGTCACAATGGATACGTCATCAAGAGCGACTGAGGGACGGGCCCTTTGAAGTCGCGACAACCAGTTCGGACTTTTCTTTTGTTCGAACCAGGTGCCAAAGCCCGAACGATGAAAAGGGAGTTATGAGTTTCTCAACTGGCCTCAAGTGTCGAGAGTGCGGCACAACCTACCCGGCGGACGCCCGCTATTCGTGCGACTTCTGTTTCGGTCCACTCGAGGTCGAATATGACCTCGAAGCGGCACGGGGCGTCGTGACCCGAGCGTCGATCGAAGCGGGTCCCAACTCGATCTGGCGATACGGCGCCCTGCTGCCCGACCCCGGGGTTGAACCCGTCGATCTGGGCGCGGGCTGGACGCCGCTACGTCGAGCCACGCGCCTCGCCAAGGTGCTGGGAGTTCGCGAGCTCTGGCTGAAGGACGATACGCGCAACCCGACCGGGTCCTTCAAGGACCGGGTGGTCTCGGTCGCCCTGTCGAGCGCTCGGCGGCTCGGCTTCACGACCGCCGCGTGTGCGTCGACGGGCAATCTCGCCACGTCCGTGGCCGCCCACGCGGCCGCAATCGGCTGGCCGAGCGTGACCATCATCCCCAGCGACCTCGAGAAGTCCAAGATCGCCATGGCGGCGATTTTCGGCGGTACGGTGCTCGGCGTCGAGGGGAACTACGACGACGTGAACCGACTCTGCATCGAACTGGTGGCCGAGCACGACGACTGGGCCTTTGCCAACATCAATCTTCGTCCGTACTACGCGGAGGGCTCCAAGACCCTCGCCTTTGAGATCGCCGAGCAGTTGGGTTGGCGTACGCCCGACCAGGTCGTGGTGCCCGTGGCTTCGGGGAGCCAGTTGACCAAGGTGGCGAAGGGGTTCCGCGAATTCATCGAGCTGGGTCTCGTGGACGGCGCAGCGCCGACGCTCTTCGGGGCCCAGGCCTCGGGGTGTTCGCCGATCGCCACTGCCTTCGCCGACGGCGTCGACGTTGTCACGCCACAGCGTCCCAACACGATCGCGCGCTCGCTCGCCATCGGGAATCCCGCCGACGGGCCCTACGTGCTCGATGAGCTCCGGGCGCGCGGGGGAGACTGCGGATCCGTGCCCGACGAGGAGATCCTCGAGTGCATCGGGCTGTTGGCCCGCACCGAGGGAATCTTCGCTGAGACCGCCGGGGGCGTCACTATCGCGTCGCTGCGCCAGCTCGTGGAGCGGGGTTCGATCGACCGCGACAAGTCGATCGTGGCCATCATCTCGGGCCACGGGCTCAAGACCCTCGATGCGGTCGTAGACAGCGCGACCGTGAGCTCGACGATCAGTCCGTCACTCGCCGACGCCGAGGCGGCGTTGCGCTTCCACCAGTTGGTGGCGGCATCGTGAGCGTCATCGTTCGCCTCCCGAGTCAGTTGCGATCCCTCGTCGGCGGTGCGGGCGAGGTGCCCGTCGAGGCCACGACGGTCCGGGACGCGATCGTCGCCGTTGACGAGGCGTACCCCGGGATCGCCTTTCGAGTCCTCGACGACCGCGGGGCGCTGCGTCGATTCGTCAACGTCTTCGTCGCCGACGAGGACGTCC
>JAJZSM010000261.1 GCA_021849765.1 Actinomycetes bacterium
GATCTACGTGTTGTCGCGCCAGATGATGCTGGAGCTCACACAGGCCTTCGGTGACGTCGCCAGTAGCGACGCCGTCGGGGTCATCCTCGCCGCCAAGGGCCGACTCTTCAGTGCCGGCCACGACTTCGCGGAGATGGCGGATGCGCCGCTCGCGGACGTCCGGTCACTCTTTGCCACGTGCACGACGATGATGACGGCTCTCCAGGCCATGCCCCAGCCCGTGGTCGCGCGCGTGCACTCCCTCGCCACGGGTGCCGGCTGTCAACTCGTGGCCTCGGCCGACTTGGCGGTGGCGGCCGAGGAGGCGACGTTCGCGACCCCCGGCGGCAAAGGGGGACTCTTTTGCACGACGCCGCTCGTGGCCGTCGCACGACTGATCGGACGTCGTCGGGCACTGGAGATGGGCATGAGTGGCGACGCGATCGACGCGCGCACAGCCGCGGCGTGGGGACTGGTCAACGAGGTCGTTGCGCTCAGTGACCTCGACCGCGCCACGGACGCGCTCGTGCGCCGTGTGACGCGTGGCAGCGTCGAGTCCAAGGCCATCGGCAAGCGGGCCTTCTACGCGCAGATGGACCTCGCCCAGCCCGAGGCGTACGCGCTCGCCACGCAGGTGATGTCAGAGGGAGCGCTCATCGCCGACGCCCAGGAGAGCATCGCCGCCTTCATCGAGAAGCGACCACCGCGGTGGCGCGAGCCGGTCTGAGCGCGAAGCGACCGCGGTTCGCGGCGTGGGCCGTCGACGCCCGGTCAACCGATGCGCTGGAAGAGAGTCGTGACCCACGCCAATCGGTCGAGGACGAGCAGTATCCCGAGCACCCCGAGCACTGCCGCGCTCACGATCGTGACGGCGCTTCCGTGACGCTTCAACCACGTCATCGGACGCTGCAACCGATCAAAGAAGACTGCCACGGCGAGAAACGGGGCTCCCAGTCCGAGCGAGTACACCGATAGCAAGATCGCGGCCGACCCGGAGTGTCCCTGCTGTGCGGAGAGGGCGAGGACCGAGGTGAGGATGGGGCCGACGCATGGTGTCCACCCGAAGGCGAACGCCGCGCCCGCCACGGGAGCCGCGAACGGTCCCAAGCGTGCGAGATGGGGGTGGGGGCGCCACTCGCGATACATCGACGGTGCGCGCAGCACCACCGTGCCCGCGAGGAAGAGCGCCATGGCCTCGATGAGGACGCCGGCGATTCTGGTCAGGAGCGCCTGTTGATGGATGACGGCGCGGCCGATGGCGCTTGCCGAGAGACCGAGGACGACGAAGACCGCGCCGAAGCCGACGATGAAGAGCAGGGTGTCTCGGGTGAGCCTCCCGACGCGGCGTCGGCGAGTCGCGACCATGGCGGCGCGGTCGGTGTCGGCCGGCAGCGCCACGTCCAGCCCGCCGACGATTGCGAGGTACGCCGGGACGAGCGGGAGCACGCAGGGCGAGGCGAAAGAGGCGACGCCACCGGCGAAGGCGGTCGCGAGGCTGATGCCGGTGACGCCCATGGATTAGAGGGGCGCTGATACGCCGTAGAGCGTCTTCAGCTGGGCCGCGAGCGAGGCCGCGTCGTAGCCCCCGATATGGGTTGTGATCAAGTTACCGTTGGCGTCGTAGAACGCGGTCATCGGCAGTGACGTGCTGCCGCCGAGACTCTGAAAGAGCCCGTCGCCTTGCGCGCCGCCGACGTCGCGCAGCACCGCGGTGGCGTCGCTGAAGAGGTGGTACTGGCTTGCGAACGATTGGCCGTTGCCGGTCTCGAGGGCGTTGACCTCCACGACGTTAATTTTCCCGCGCAACGCCACCGCGTCGTGGGCGAAGACGGGCAACTCCGAGGCGCACACCTGGCACCACGACGCGAAGAAGTTCACCACCGTGGGGCGGCCTTTCAGCGAGGTGAGGTCGACCTTGGGTCCTTTGCCCAACGCGGGAAGCGACCAGTTCGTCGCCGTCGTCCGGTAGCCAGCCGAAGAGGAGTGGCCCACGAACGCGAGCGTGATGGTCGCGACGAGCACGAGGGCAACGACGGCGCTGTAGATGATCCGCCGTCGCTGTCTACGTTGGCGTTGCGTGATGCGGCGCTTGCGCGCCGTGACGGGACGGCCCTTGGTGGTACTGGTGGGGGGCGCACCTTTCGGGTGGTGCGTGGGACGACTCTTGGACACGGTGCTGGACCTCGGGGGGTAGTGGCGCGAACGTTCGCGTTGATCCGTTCGATGATGCCACGAGGTCGCACTGGTCACGGTTGTCGCATTGTGCACCTCGTTCGAGTGACTCCACGTCGGGACGCGGCTCAGGGTAACGGGGGTCGAAACGCCAGTCGCGACAACGAAATTCTGCGCGCGCGCCTGTTCACCCCTTTTCCACGTGACAAGGTAGAGCGAAAGACCACTGTTTTCTAGATTGTTGGTGGAGATTCACTCGGACTTGGAAGCCGCCGAGTCGAGAGGTCTAGAGGCGGTGGAGGGTGTTCGCGGTGTCGGGCACCGTTCGAGTCATGGAAACGACGCCCGCGGCAACGACGAGGAATGCGACCGACGCGACGGCGATCGTGGCCGGCGACGACACCAAACGTTCGCGATAGAGCACTACGCCGAGCAGGATTGACGCGAGGGGGTCGACGATGACGATGATGGGTTGGGAGATCTTCAATGGCCCCACGTGCAACGCCGCCTGTTCGGTGACCAGTCCTACACCGCCGCAGACGATCAGTGCGTATAGGGGCCAGGTGGTGAGCAAGAGCGAGACGCCGCCGCTCGCGAGCACGTCGGCGGTCGCCTTGATGAACGTGGCCTCGAGCGCCCAGATCAGCGCCGTCGCAGTGGCGTACGCGCCGGCCCGACGGGACGATGAGCCTACGCGCGCGAGCGCGGTGGCGATCACGACGAGCACGGCCACTACGACGCTCGGCCACAGCCAGTCTCGCGCCGTTGGCGTCCACGCGCTGGCGCGGGGGTCGGTGACCACGAGGAAGACAGCCAATGCGAGCGTGGTCACGACCGCCGACACCCACGCGACTCGTCGAAGCGACTGACGCAGCCACAGTCGCCGTATCACGAGCGCGAGGACGAGCTCGCTCACGAGCAGTGGTTGGACCAGCGACAAGGGGCCGAAGTGCAGCGCGATGGCCTGGAAGACGAGCGACGCGCCCATGCCGAGCCAACCGAGCAGCCAGAGCGGGTGGCGAACAAGGTACCCGAGCAACGCCCAGCCACGGCGCGCCGGGTCACCACTCACGCTCGCCGCGTGTTGGGTGGCGAGGGCGAACGCATTGGCTA
>JAJZSM010000262.1:0-446 GCA_021849765.1 Actinomycetes bacterium
CGACATGCGCGACGCCGGTATCGGCGCGACCGCCTGTCGGGCCAACGTCGAACAGTACGAGGTGGCCGCCGAGATCGGTGTTCGCCCGCTCGAGCTCTTGGCCGCGGGGGCCGAGGTCGAGTCCTTCGCGCTCGAGGGCTACACCGTCGTCAGTTTCTGACGCGGGCGGTAAAGCACGTCACGCTCCGCGCGCGGCATTCACTTCAGTGATGGACTAATTGCACATCGTGCAGTGAATCGGGCATACTAGGTCCGTGGTGACGGACCCCATCGGACGGCGGGAGCGCAAACGCCTCGCGACCCATCACGCGCTGCGTGTGGCCGCGCTGCGCCTGGGCGCCGAGCGCGGGATCCGTGACGTCACCGTGGAGGAGATCGCGACGGCGGCCGACGTCTCGGTGCGAACGTTCTACGACCACTTCCCCTCCAAGGAGGACGCGATCATC
>JAJZSM010000262.1:456-3261 GCA_021849765.1 Actinomycetes bacterium
ATCGGGTTCGACGCGTGGCGCGTGGACCAGTTGCGCGACTCGTTGGCCAGCCGACCCGCCGACGAGACGCCGCTCGAGGCGCTGCGCGTCGTGATGGGCCAACTCTTCCGTGAATCGAGCGACGAGTGGCCGTTGCGCATGCGTGCGATCAGCGCCGACCCTGCGCTCATCGGACGCATGTTCGTCTCCTTCATCTCTTATGAGCGTGCCCTCGTCGAGGTGATCGCCCAGCGAACAGGTCTCGACCCCGAGCGCGACCCGTACCCGGCGCTAGTGACCGCGGTCGCCACCGCCGCCTTTCGGGCCTCGATGACCACGGCGCGCGCGAGTGGTGGCGCGCTCGATCCGGCCACGACCTTTGACGCCGCGATTTTCCGGCTGCGCCCCGCGTTGGAACCGTCGCTGAACGGGAGCGGCCAGACCCCGTGCTGATCCGACTCCTTCGAACCCACCTACGTCCCTATCGCGCCCAGGTGCTGCTGCTCAGCGTGTTACTCATCGCCCAGACAGTCGGCAACCTCTATCTGCCGAACCTCAACGCCGACATCATCAACGGCGGCGTCGTCACCGGCAACTTGCACTACATCATCCGCACCGGCGTTTGGATGATCCTGCTCACGCTCGCGATTGGGCTCTTCGCGGTGATCGCCGTCTACTGGGCCTCTCGGGTCTCCATGGCGACCGGCGCCGACCTGCGCCGGGCGGTCTTCACCCAGGTTCAGTCCTTCTCCGCGCGCGATGTGAACCACTTCGGCACGGCGTCGCTCATCACGCGTAACACCAACGACATCCAGCAGATCCAGATCTTCTTGCAGATGGCGTTGACCATGATGGTGATTGCCCCGATCATGTCCATCGGCGGCATAGTCATGGCGATCCACGAGGGGGCGAAGCTCTCCTTGCTGTTGGTGGTCTCGATCCCGGTGATGACCACGTTCATCGGGATCGTCATGGTCCGGGTCATCCCGCTGTTCCGCTCGATGCAGACCAAGATCGACCGGATCAACCAGGTGCTGCGTGAGCAGATCACGGGGGTGCGCGTCATCCGCGCCTTCGTGCGCAACGAGGCCGAGGCCGACCGCTTCGAGGTCGCCAACGCCGACCTGACCGGCACCGCCCTGCGTGTGAACCGCATCTTCGCACTCACGATGCCGATCATGATGATGATCTTGAACCTGTCGAGCGTCGCCGTCCTCTGGTTCGGCGGCCGCTTCGTCAGCGAGGGCTCAATGCCGATTGGCAACCTGACGGCGTTCCTGACCTACATCTTGCAGATCCTCACCTCGGTGATGATGGCCGTGATGGTCACGATTCTCGTGCCGCGCGCGGCGGCGAGCGCCGAGCGCATCGCCGAGGTCCTCGACACCGTGCCCTCCATCAGCGACCCCGCTGAGCCGATCACGCCAACGCCGACCGGCTCGGTGCGTCTTTCTGCGGTGTCCTTCGCCTACCCGGGCAGCGAGCGGCCCGTCCTGGACGAGGTGAGCGTCGACTTCGAACCGGGGGTCACGAGCGCGATCATCGGCGGAACCGGGAGTGGCAAGACCACGCTGGTCGCGCTGATACCCCGACTCTTTGACGTCACCGCCGGTGCGGTCGAGGTCCACGGCGTCAACGTGCGCGAACAGTCCCAGGAGGCGCTGTGGTCGTCGATCGGCCTCGTGCCCCAAACGGCCTATCTCTTCAGCGGCACCATCGCCACCAACCTCCGCTTCGCGCGACCCGACGCCACGGACGCCGAGCTCTGGCGCGCCCTCGAGGTGGCCCAAGCGCGTGACTTCGTCGCGTCCATGCCCGGCGGCCTCGACGCGCCCATCGACCAGGGCGGCACCAACGTCTCGGGGGGCCAGCGTCAACGACTCGCCATCGCGCGCGCCCTCGTGAAGCGGCCGCGGATCTACCTCTTCGACGACTGCTTCTCGGCGCTCGACGCCGCCACCGACACTCGACTTCGCGAGGCACTACGCGAGCAGACCGCCGACGCGACCGTCATCATCGTCGCCCAACGCGTCAGCACGATCATGCACGCCGATCGGGTCGTCGTGCTCGACGACGGGCGCGTCGTCGGCGTGGGCACCCACGACGAACTGGTCGAGTCCTGTGAGTCCTACCGCGAGATCGTCATCTCCCAACTCGGTGAGGGGGCGCTCAAATGACGATGGGGCCGATGAACGCGCTGCGCGGGACCGCCGCGCCGCCGCGCACGAGCAAAGACGTGCGCTCCACGTTGCGCCGGCTGTTGCGCCGGCTGCGCCCCGAGCGCTGGCGGCTACTCGGGGCGCTCGTGCTCGGTATCACCTCGGTCGCCTTCATGGTCTCGGGACCGCAGATCCTCGGCAACGCGACCAACGTCCTGTTCGACGGGATCATCGCCAAGCGTCTCCCCGCGGGGTTCACGATGGCCCAGACACTGCACTACCTGCGCACCCACGGACACGCCCAGACGGCGTCGATGATTTCTGGGCTCCACTTGACCCCCGGGGCCGGCGTGAACATCACCCGCATGGGTGTCATTCTCGGGGTCGCCGCGCTCGTCTACCTCGGCGGGGCCGGTTTCAGCTACCTCCAGGGCTTCACGATGGCCGGCGTGACCCAACGCACCGTGTCGGGCCTGCGACGCGAGGTCGAGCTGAAGATGAGCCGGCTGCCGCTGCGCTACTTCGACAGCCACCCCCACGGCGACGTGCTCAGCCGCGTCACCAACGACATCGACAACCTCACCACGACGATCCAACAGGGGCTCAGCCAGCTGCTGACGTCGTTCCTGACGATCATCGGCGTGCTCTCGATGATGCTCTGGATCTC
>JAJZSM010000263.1 GCA_021849765.1 Actinomycetes bacterium
CGTCTAGTGCCTCGTTCACCAGCGCGCCGCCCGCGCCCAGGAGAACGCTCAGGGCGCCGCTGAGCCCGAGACGGGCGGGTGTGGCCAGGTGCGGCCAGTAGCGCACGATGATCAGTGCGACCCCCACCACGGCGAGGATCGCGCCGATGTAGCCAACGGCCTCGGCGACCGCTGGCACGCGCCGAGAGCGCCGGGCCGACGGCACCGGCACGCTCGCGAGCTCGAACTCGGTGATCGCGCGCACCTGCTCGACGCTGAGGAGCCCCCGTTCGCTCCAGCGCGCCAGTCGTTCGACCAGCTCGCGCGCGAGGCGCGGCGACGCCGCTCGCAGCGGCTCGTCCAACCCGGGAGACGGAATCGTAGGCGGCGAGACCTCGACACTTCGACGACGCGTCACTGCGGTCGCGACCAGTGCGATGACAACGAGGAGAACGACGACGCTGACGGCCATGTCGGCTCCTTTCGGGGGGCAACCCCGAACCTATTACCAACGTCGCGCGCTCGCGAATCGAGTCGTCGCTACCTCAGTGCACGACGCAGGCGTTCTACGTAGCCGCCGACTGGGGCCAAGGAACTACACGAGGTTCGCGGTTGCGTGCGCGCCCAGCAACTGAATCACGGCTTCGTCACCTAGGGGTTCGGAGTAGAGGAATCCCTGGCCGAAGTCACAGCCCACGTGGCGCAGGTACTCGAGTTGTTCCGTCGTCTCGATGCCCTCGGCGACCATGGAGAGCTCGAGCTGATGACCAAAGAGCACGATGGACTCGAGCAGCGGGCTGGTGTCGAGGGACGTACGGATCGGCTCGACGAAGGATCGGTCGATCTTGACGATGAGGGGCTTTAAGAGCGCGAGGTACGACAGCGAGGAGTAGCCGGTGCCGAAGTCGTCGAGGGCGATGACGACGCCGAGGCGGTCCAGGTCCTCGACGAGGCTCGTCGCGCCGGCTACGTCGGTCAGGGTCGCGCTCTCGGTGATCTCCAGCACCAGGCGATTCGAGACGAGCCCGCTAGTGACGAGGGCGCGTTCGATCGTCTTGGCGAGGGTGGGATCGTGGAACTGACGCGTCGAGAGGTTGACCGAGACGTGCGGGAAGTACCCGCGCGAGTTGGCTGGCCAGGACGCGGCGGCGGCGCACGCACGCTCTAGCGCGTACTCGCCGAGCTCGATGATGAGATCACTCTGCTCAGCCAGCGCGATGAAGACCTCGGGCGACACGGCACCGAACGTGGGGTGCTGCCAGCGCATGAGGGCCTCGAATCCCACCACCTCGTCGGTGACGAGATTCACCAGTGGCTGATAGACCATCGAGATCTCGTTGAGCGCCAGCGCCCGGCGCAGGTCGTGCTGGAGCTGGTAGCGCTCCGAGACCTGGTCCTTCATCGCCGCGGAAAAGATCACGTACTCGTGCGTGCCGCGCCGTTTGGCCTCGTACATCGCGGTGTCCACGTCACGCATTAGTTCATTGGCGTCGAGCGCGTCACCTTCGTCCACCGCGACCCCAAGACTCGCGCGCTGCTCGAGGGCGATCGTCGCGGCGAGGAACGGCTCATCAAAGACTGACAGCAGACGTTGGGCGACCTCGTCGACGCCGCCGGAGAGCCCTTCGGCGAGGTAGAGGAACTCATCGCCACCGAAACGACACAGGGTGTCTGAGGCTCGCGTGACCATCTCCAGGCGGTGCGAGATCTCAATGAGCAGCTCGTCGCCGACCTGGTGTCCCAGCGAGTCGTTCACTCCCTTGAAGTCATCCAGGTCGATCAGGAAGAGGGCGTTGGCCGCACCGGTACGCGCGCGCGCCTCGATGGCGCGCTCCAGGCGATCCTGGAAGAGCGCCCGATTGGCCAGGCCGGTGAGCGGGTCATGCAGCGCTTGGTGCGAGAGCTGGGCGACGAGCGCGCGCTCGTCGGTGATGTCCTTGACCGACGCCACGATTCCCTCGACCTCGCCGTCGTCGTGGCGAACTACCCCCACCGAAATCTCACCGAAAATGATGTGACCGTCACGGTGCAGGTAGCGCTTGACGTAGCGAGCGGCGCGGCGATCCCCACTCGCCATGTCGTGAATCATCTCGGTCGTGAGAGTGCGATCCTCGGGGAGCGTGAACTCATTGACGTGATGGCCCACGAGTTCACTGGCGTCGACACCGAGCATCTCGCAGTAGGTGCGATTCACGTCCAGGAGGATGCCGTCGCTGTTGGCTATCGCCATGCCCGACGTGTTGTACTCGAAAGCCTGGCGAAAGCGCCGCTCGCCGCGCACCCGCTCGAGATCCGCTTCGGCCTCGGCATCAAGAGCGTGAAGCTCGGCATCGAGCTTGGCCCGCTCGACGGCGAGGCGCTCGCGGACGTCGTGGACGATCGCGATCGTCCAGGCGTGTCCGGCCACGTGCAGCGGCGCGAACTCGACGTCGACCGCCACCTCCTCATCACCATGACGAATCACGCCGTCGACGACGCCCGCACCCGTCATGATCTCAACGCCATCGACGAACGAGACGAATGATCGACCCACCACCTCGCGGCGCGGTCGCGCCGCGGCCGCGAGGAGTGGCTCGTTGACGAATCGAATCACGCCGTCGTCGTCGAGAAGAGCCACGCCAAAGGACAGCGCCTCAAAGAGCCCCCGCCACGAGAGCGGCTGACCCTCGAACTCGCCCACGAGGCGCGCGGCCTCGATCTCGGCGAGCGCGCTCCGATGGCCGTTCTCATGCTCCTGGCGCAGACCCGCGACGACTCCCACCAGCACGGCCAACGCGATTGCCCCGCCTCCACCCCAAATCTGCCAGGAATGGCTCGGGTGCAGAACCTCAACAGGAATCAGCACAGCGGTTTCACCGAGCGCCGCGGCGAGGGAACCACGTAGTCCCAGGTGGCGAGCGCCGTAGAGGATTGGCGCGAAGAGCGCTATGTTGGCTGCCACGACGAGCACGTCGATGTGATGCGGCGCACCGATGAACTGCACACCGACGCGCACAACGAGAACGCCCAGTTCGAGGAGGCTCAGTCGCCACCACGCGCGATGCTTCAGCAGCCGTCGCCGCCGGGCGGCCAACGCCGACGGCTGGCGAGGTGCGTCACTGGTTGTTGCGGACTTCACGCTGGTAGTGCCCCCATCAGACGTCGCCCGATCGAAGAGGCGGCGAAACGTCAACGTTCACAAATGTAATTTTCTTCTTCGCCAGAGGTCAAGAAGAATCATCTCGCACTCGCTCATTCGCCCGGGTGATGAGGCGATTTTC
>JAJZSM010000264.1 GCA_021849765.1 Actinomycetes bacterium
TACCGACCGAAGATGATGAGCGCCGTGAGCCCGACTGCGGCCGCACCGACGGTCGCGGCCTTGGGTAGTCCGACGAGCAGACCGACCCCGGCGATCCCAGCGAACTCGGTCACGAGGGCGCCCGCGCACGCCACGAGCAGGGTCACCGCCGCGGTGTAGGCCCACGGGGCGCCGAAGTACTCGCGGATGAGCGCCCCGTGACCCTTGCCGGTCGAAAGACCCACGCGCACCGTGATCTCCTGGACGACGTAGAGGATCGGGATGAGCAGCAGCTCGGGCAGCACGAACCCGAAGCGGTAGAGCGCGCCGGACTGGGCCGCAGTGATGACACTCCCCGCGTCGGTGTCGGCGAGCATGACGAGCATGCCGGGCCCTATCAGGGTCGCCGCGACCATGAGCCAACGTCGACGGCTCGACGGACGACGCGCGACCTCGCGCCCGACGACCACCGGTGTACGGGCAGCAACCACCGCACGCCGTACGACGACGTCTCCCCCCACCGGCTGCTGGTGGCTCTCGATCCGTGCAGGTTGGCACAACGCCACAGCAACGTCAAGGGCCGTGAGTCCCAAGATCGGCCGCTGCAGAGCCGCCCGGACGGGAAGGCAGCGCGACCATCCGTTGGTGGTGTGTCACGATTACACCCGTGAAGACGAGCTGGCAGACCCATTGGCACAAGCACCCCGGCGTCCGGTCCGGTGATCAGCTATCACGCGGCGAGCGGGCCGCGGACAAGATGCGCAACGCGATGGGGTCCTGGCCGTTCGTCTTCGCCTTCTTCGCGGTGATGATCGCCTGGGCGCTGACCAACACCGTCCTGTTCCAGCGGATCCTGCACCACCGGGCCTTCGACCCCTACCCCTACATCCTGTTGAACCTCTTCTTGTCGATGATGGCGGGAGTCCAGGCGGCGGCCCTCTTGATCGCGGCCAAGCGCGCCGACTCCATCGCCTCCGAGGTCGCCGTCCACACCGCCACCAACACCGACGACATCAAGCGGCTACTCCTAGAGAACACCGAACTCACTGAAGCGGTGAAGCGCAACACGGACCTGCTCGATGAGCTCCACGCGCACGTCACCGCGATCGGCGAGCGGCTCGGCGTCACGGGCGGCGCGTTCTCGCCGAGTGCGGACGCGCCACCGACGGCGTGACGAACACCGTCTACTCCTCGTCGGGTGACGCGTCACCGAAGTGCGGGTTCTCGATGAAACCGACGTAGGAGCCGTCCGGCGTGATCACGGCGCCGACGATGATCCCCTCGCCGACGTCGTTCGCGTCCTCTTCGAGTGCGGCCCCTTCTTCAAGGGCCTGATCGATGGCCGCCCGCACGTCGTCCACACCCCAGTAGGTGTGCGCGTCGCCGCCCTCCTCACTCGGGATCAACCCGAGCTCATAGCCCGCGACGTCAAAGCCGACGTAGAACTCCTCGTTGAAGTACGGCTCGAAGCCAAGAAAATTCGTCCACCACGCCGCCGACGCGGCGAGGTCCTCCGTGGGGTAGATAACCGTGCGAAGTCCGAGGAGCGATGTCATGGGCGAATGGTAGCGGGTCTTTCGACGCCGGGACCGATTTCGCTGGTCCAGGTCAACGTGGGCGGCGACGAGTGCCACCTCTCAACGCCATCGGTTCGCCACTGAGGTCAGGCCGTGGTGCTAAACGGCGATCGTCAACGCCTGGTCGAGATCCCTGCGCATTTCAGGTGACGTGGCCCCGACGTGAGGACTACGTTGAGTCGGAGAGACTCGACGAATCGAGGTGTCATGGCCACTCGCCACCCCAAGGCCCGAACCGTAGCCCTGCTCGGACGTAGCGGCGTCGGAAAGACGACGCTGCTCGACGCGATGCTCGTCGCGACTGGTGGGCTCGTGCGCCCGGGTCGGATCGAGGAGGGGACCACGGTCTGTGGGACCGACCCCGAGGAGCGGCGCCACCAGACATCCCTCGCCATCGCCATGGCGCCCGTCTGGATCGGTGACGACAAGCTCACTCTGCTCGACACCCCCGGACTCGTCGACTTCTACGGCGAGGTCGAGCGCGCCCTCGACGTCGCCGACGTGGCGGTCCTCGTCGTCACGGCCGTGGACGCCGTGCAGAACGACACGATCGTGCTCTGGCGACTCGCCCGCGAGGCGGGTGTGCCGGTCGTCGTGTTCGTGAACGCCCTCGACGCCGAACGCGCCAACTTCGAGACGACCCTCGGTGCTCTCGAGCACCTCGTCGGACCGTCCCTCGCCCCCGTGGAGCTACCGATCGGCGAGGGGCCTGCGTTCAGCGGCGTCGTCGACCTCCTGACGAACGAGGCCCTGCACTACAGCGACGGAAAGGCCGCGCACGGACCGGTCCCCGAAGGACTGGCCGAACTCGAACAGCGCGTGCGCGCGAGCCTGCTCGAGGCGATCGTCGTGGGCGACGACCGACTGACCGAGCAGTACCTCGAGGGCGACGAGCCCGAACTCGACGAACTCGAGATGACCCTCGGCCACCTCATGACCGAGGGTCGCATCGTGCCGGTCGTGCTCGGCTCGGCGGTGCGAGCGATCGGCGTCGACCGTCTCACGACCCTGCTCGACGAGATCGCCGAGAGCCGTCCGATCCCCGCCCTCGAGGATGGCGAACCCGTGCTACTCGAGCGTGACCCCGAGGCGGACGTGGTGCTGCGGGCCTTCAAGGTCATCGTCGACCCCTACGTCGGACGCATCGTCGTCTTTGAGGTCGTCTCGGGCACGTTGCGCAGCGAGGCGGTGCTGACGAACACGCGCACCCAGACCGACGAGCGGATCCACGGGATGGGCTATCTCGTCGGCGCCAAGATGACCGCGACCGACGCCGCAGTCACTGGCGACGTCGTGGCGGTCGCCAAGTTGAACCACGTCCTAGTCGGTGACATCCTCGCCAAGCGAGGTCGGAACCTCCAGCCCACTCCCGTCACGCCGCACACTCCCGCGATGTCGGTAGCGATCATGGGAGCCGCGAGCGACGACGAGAAGATTTCTACGGCGCTGCACCGGCTCACCGAGGAGGACACCGCGCTGCGCGTTCGACACGACCCGATCTCACGCCACCTGGTCGCCGACGTGATGGGTGAGATGCACCTCCAGGTGACCCTCGAGCGCCTGCGCCGACGGTTCAACCTCGAACTCACGACGGCTCCCCCGCCCGTTCCGCTGTACGAGACGATCCTCGCCCCGGCGACGGTCGAGGGGCGCCTGAAGAAGCAGACTGGGGGTCA
>JAJZSM010000265.1 GCA_021849765.1 Actinomycetes bacterium
CAACTCGGTTGCTACGGCTCAGACATCGAGACGCCGACGATCGACTCGCTCGCTACCGGCGGCGTGCGACTGGCCAACTTCCACACCACGTCACTCTGTTCGCCGACCCGCGCCTGCCTGCTCACCGGCCGCAACCATCACCGCAGTTCGATGGGGCGCGTCGCCGACCTCGCGGTCGGCTTTCCCGGTTACTACGGTCGACCGCCGAAGGAGAACGGCTTCCTTTCCGAAATCCTCCGTGCGCGCGGCTACGCCACCTATGCGGTGGGCAAGTGGCACCTCACGCCCGAGGACGAAACGAGCATGGCCGGGCCCCGCTCGACTTGGCCACTCGCGAGGGGCTTCGATCGGTGGTACGGGTTCCACGGCGGAGAGACCCACCAGTTCAACCCCGCGCTCTTCGAGGACAATCACGCGGTACGGCCACCCGGCTCCTACGAGAGCGGGTACCACTTGAGCCAGGACCTCGCCGACCACGCGATTACCTTCCTCGGCGACCTTCGCGCCGTCGACGCGAGTCAGCCATTCTTCCTGTACTTCGCCACCGGCGCCTGCCACTCCCCTCACCAACCGCCGCCCCACTGGCTCGAGCGCTATCGGGGCCAGTTCGATCAAGGGTGGGACCTCTGGCGCGAACGGACCTTCGCGCGTCAGCGGTCACTCGGGATCGTGGCCGACGCCGCGACACTTTCGCCGCGCCCGCCGTGGGTGCGGCCGTGGGACGAACTGTCAGCCGACGAGCGCCGGGTGGCGGCCCGATTCATGGAGTCCTATGCCGGGTTCTTGAGCCACGCGGACGAGCAAGTGGGCCGGGTCCTCAATTTCATCGATGACCTCGGCGAAACCGAGAACACGATCGTCATCGTCGTGTCGGACAACGGAGCGAGCGCCGAAGGGGGAGCCGACGGCTCGATCAATGACGTTCGACTCACCAACCTCGACCCCGCCGACCAAAACGAGATGTTGGCGCGGATCGACGAGATCGGCGGACCGCTCACGCACAACAACTACCCCTGGGGCTGGACGATGGCCGGTAACACGCCGTTTCGCCGCTGGAAGCGCGAAGTCCACGAGGGAGGCGTCGCGGACCCCTGCGTCGTTCGCTGGCCACGCCGCGTGACGTCGGATGCCATCCGTCACCAGTTCGTCCACGCGATCGACGTGGCACCCACGGTGCTTGAACTGCTCGACGTGATGCCCCCGAGCACGATCGACGGCGTCGCCCAGAGTCACGTCGACGGGACGAGTTTCGCCTACCTGCTCGAGCCCGGCACCGACGTGGCGCCCGAGCGCCACGAGTCGCAGTACTTCGAGATGTTCGGCTCGCGCGCGATCTACCACCGAGGGTGGAAGGCCGTCGCCTTCCACCCGGTCGGTCCGCTCTACGACGACCAGAATCCGAACGATCCCTTCGACCGCGATCGCTGGGAGCTCTACGACGTCATCGCCGACCCCACTGAAACGACCGACCTCGCCGACGAACACCCCGAACTGCTCGCGGAGTTGATCGGCCGCTGGTGGGTAGAGGCCGAGCGCAACGACGTGCTGCCACTCGACAATCGTGTGCTCTGGGCGATCGTTCATCCCAAGCCGACCCGTTTCCGCGCGCGCGAACGTTACCGGTACTTCCCGGGCGGTGCCCCGGTTCCCGAAGCGGTGGCCGTCAACGTGCGCAATCGATCTCATGCGATCGTCGTCGACGTGGTCGTTCCCGAGCGCGGCGCGAACGGCGTGCTGCTCGCCCTCGGCTCGGCGCTCGGTGGTTGGTCCCTGCAGGTACTCGACGGCCTGGTCCGCTACGTGCACAACCTCTACGGCAAAGAGCGCCAGGTGGTGGTGGCCACCGACCCGCTCGCCGCCGGAGCGCACCGCGTCGTCTACGACTTCGAAAAGGACGAAGGACTGGGCGGCACCGGCACGATCACCATAGACGGGGCCGTGGCGGCGACTGGGGCCATCGCGCGCTTCACGCCCTCGGGCTTCAACGGCGTCGGGGCTGGCCTCACGTGTGGTTACGAACTCGGCCCGGCCATTGGCGAGGGCTACGCCGCACCGTTCCGCTTCACCGGGACGATCGTGCGGGCTCAGGTCGAAGTACGCGGGCCCGTCGTGCGCGATCCGCTGGCCGAACTCGAGGCGATCCTGTCCGAACAGTGAGACGACCGGTTTGGTCGGCGCCGCGGGCGATAAGGTCGCCGCGTGGCATCCTCTGACGAATCCACTGAACTCGCGCTCGCGGCGGCGACGCTGAGGTCGAACGGATCGGACGTCCAAGCCCTGCTGAGGGCCCTCGCAAGCGGACTGGCCGACGCCCTCGGTGATCGAATTGAGACCACGTTCGCCGGCGGACGTCTCCGCAAGAGCCGCGACATCGCGGGGGTTCGGATCTCGATCGGCGACGAGCAGTTCGAGGCGGACGCGGACGGCTCGCGGCTTCGTTGCGGCGCGGCACACCTCTCCGGGGGTATCAAGATCCGCAGCGAGACGCTCGACGTCGACCAATGGATAACACGACTCGTCGCAGCGCTCGCGAACGAGGCCGAACGCAGTGATTCGGCTCGCCGGGCCCTCGAACATCTCGTCATCGGAGAAAACCAATGAGTGACCACGCCAATGACCTCCCCGAGGCCACCGAGCACCGCCTCGAGGAACTCGAACACGGCCTCTTCACCTCGGACCTGTCGGTCAACGAGTTCCTGCTCGTCAAGGAGGCGGGATTCCACCCCGTCGGGCTCGTCATGGGCTCATCCATCTACCACACGGGAATCCAGACGAGGAAGTGGAGCCAGAGCCAGGAGCTGACCAAGCTCACCGAGGCGATGTACAACGCGCGCGAACTGGCCATGAACCGGATGGAGGAGGAGGCGGCCGAGCTGGGCGCCGACGGCGTCGTCGGGGTTCGGCTGGACGTCAACTACTACGAGTGGGGCAAGGACGCGGCCGAGTTCATCGCGGTGGGCACCGCGGTCAAGGCCGAGGACGGCGTCTCACGACGAAACAAGCTCGGCAAGCCCTTCACCTCGGACCTCTCGGGCCAGGACTTCTGGACCCTCGCCCAGACCGGCTACGCCCCCCAGGGACTCGTCATGGGGACCTGCGTGTACCACATCGCCCACCGCGGTCTCGGCCAGACGCTCAGTTCGACCGGTCAGAACGTCGAGCTGCCCAACTTCACCCAGGCGCTCTACGAGGCTCGCGAGCTCGCGATGACCAGGATGCAAGACGAGTCC
>JAJZSM010000006.1:0-10085 GCA_021849765.1 Actinomycetes bacterium
AGCCGAGGTAGCGCGTGGACTGCTCGAGGTAGCTCATGAGTCGGCCACGCTCGAGGACCTTGGTGAGGACGTTGCTCGCCTGTTCACAGGCCAGATGGACGCCGCCGAGTTGGGCGACCGAGTCGTCACCGTACTCGAAGAAGATGCGCTGGTAGAGCTCGTCGGCGCGTCCGACGCCGATCGTGGCGTCGATCGACGCGTCGCCGGTCAGGTCGAGGTCGTCGACGAACTCATCGAGGAAGAGCCGCCGGAGGCTCTTGGTGGCACGCGAGTACCGGGCGAACAGTGCCCCCTTGACGACCTCGGGGAGGTTGACCAGGGCGAAGACCGGCCCGTCGAGATTGGTGAAGTAGCGACGCAATATCGCCCGCTCGGTCTCGGTGAACTCTTCCGCGACATAAGCGTGCATGACACGTAAAGATTAGGGCCAGCGTCAGGCCAAGGGGTGGACCGTCGTCGCGCTCGCGACGACGCTGCGCACCAGCGAGTCACGGGCGATTGCCGCCTGATCAGCGACATCGCCCAACTGACCGAGCCGCGCGAGCTGCTCGCACAGGTCGGCCACCTGTTTGGCGATGCGAACGAAATCCCCCGGCGAGGTTTGACCGATCTCGACGTCGGCGACGTCGAGGACCGTCCCGAGCGCCGCTCCCCTTGACCAGGCCGTGATGGTTGTCGCGAAGGCGCCGTCGGGGCCACGACCGTGGGGTACCTGGAACCGCTCCTCGACCTGGTGGACGGTGGCGGCGATGACGGTGAGCGCTCGGATGCGCTCGTCGAGCGACGTGCGTCGGTCATTGCCGATCCGGTCGGGGATGGTGCGACGTTTCTTGGTCGTGACGGCCTTGGCGGCGTTGGGCGCGCGCCGCGCCCGGCGCGGCTCGTAGACGAAGCATGACGCGAGTCCCGCGACGGCCGCCCCGTCGAGCCCGTCGAACAGTCCCTCGCGCAGGGCCTCGGCGACCAGGAGGTCGCTCTCGTGATACAGCGAGCGCAGGAGCTGTCCGTCGGCGTTGAGTCGCCACCCCTCGGCGTAACCGAGCGACTCGAGGACGTGGTGGCGAGCGCGCAACTGCTCGCTGAGGGATCGCTTGGAGCCGCCCGGACGCCGGTCGGACTCGAACTGAGCGAAGGAGCGCTCGACCACGTTGGTCGCGGTCTCCTGGTCGAAATGGTTGATGAGGTTGGCCGTGAAGTTGTACGTGGGTCGAAACGAGGAGTGCAGGTCACCCGGCGCGGCCAGCGCGACGCGCCCGACGTCCGACAGGGCGATCTCGGGGCTGAAGCAGACGATGGCGTGGCCCTCGTCGTCGAGTCCTCGACGACCGGCTCGACCAGTCATCTGGGAGTACTCCGCACTCGTGAGGAACTGGCGTCCAGCGTCGGAGTACTTGGTGAAGCGCTCAAGGGCGACCGAGCGCGCCGGCATGTTCACCCCGAGCGCGAGCGTTTCGGTCGCGAACACCGCGCCGAGCAGATTGCGTTCGAAGCAGGCCTCGACGATCTCACGAAAGGCTGGGACCATGCCTGCGTGGTGGGCCGCCAGACCACGGATCAGGCCCTCGAGGAAGTCGGCGTACTCGAGGGCGCGCAGATCGTCGTCCGTGAAGTTCGAGAGACGAAGCTCGGCGATTCGCTCGATCTCGAGGCGCTCCTCGCTCGTGGTGAAGCGCAGTCCGTCGCGGCGGCACTGGGCGACGGCGTCGTCACAGGCCGCGCGCGAGAAGATGAAGACGATGGCGGGCAGTAGGTCGTTCGCCTCCAACGCGTTGAGCAACTCGCTTCGCCGCGGCGAGCGAAACGGCGGTGGCGGCGCCGAGGAGCGAGGACCGCGCCACTTCGGCCCCGGGCGGAACTTGCGTGACGCCTTCATCAGGTTGTCGATGCGTCGGGCCCCGTCGGCCAGACGACCCTCGACGAGCAGGTCCTCGACCTCGGCACTGGTCTGGCCGCGACGCACCACGGCGACGTGGTTGTGCAGCGTGATCGGCCGGTTCGCCTCAGTGACGACCTCGGTGTGACCGCGGACCTCGCTCAGCCACTCCCCGAGGAAGGTCGCGTTGCCGACGGTCGCCGAGAGCGCGACGAACTGGATCGATGGCGGCGTGAGGATGAGCACCTCCTCCCAGACGCCGCCGCGATAAGGGTCCTGGAGGTAGTGGACCTCGTCGAGCACGACCAGTCCGAGCGAACGCAGCTGGCTCGAATCGGTGAGCAGCATGTTGCGCAGCACCTCGGTGGTCATCACGACGATCTCAGCGCCGCGATTGATCGACGTGTCACCGGTGAGCAGGCCAACCCGATCGGCGCCGAACCGGTCGACGAGCTCGTGGTACTTCTGATTCGAGAGGGCCTTCAAAGGCGTCGTGTAGAAAGCCCGACGCGCCCCGTCGGTGGTGCGGGTGATCGCGTAGGTGGCGATCAACGTCTTACCCGAACCGGTCGGGGCGCTCACGAGGACGTTCACCCCCTGGTCGACGGCGTCGAGCGCCTCGCGCTGGAAGTCGTCGAGGCCGAAGCCGAGCTCGTCGACGAATGTGCTGCGCAGGTTGCGCTTCACCGACGCAGCAACTTGCCGACCCCGATGGCGAGGAAGTAGAAGGCGGTGAGTGGCACCGCGAGGGCGAGCATTGACAGCGGGTCGCCGCTCGGGGTGAAGACCGCCGCCGCGATGGTGATCGCGATGAGCGCGTAGCGCCACGAGTGCAGCAGTTGACGCGGCGTCACAATGCGGGCGAGCTCGAGTGCGACGAGAACGACGGGGAACTCGAAGGTCACCCCGAAGATGAACATCATCATCACGAAGAGGCCGAGGTACTGGTTCGGGTTGTAGTAGGAGACCAGTGTGCTGCCACCGATCGACTGGAGGAACTTGATGGCGTGACCGAAGCTGAAGTAGGCGACGACCACGCCAGCGGCGAAGAAGGTGAAGGACGCTGAGACGAAGGGCACGGCGTAGCGCCGCTCAGCGGCCTTCAGTCCGGGCGTGATGAATCGCCACACGTGCCAAAAGACGATGGGCGAGGCGAAGAGCAGGCCCCCGAAGAAGGCGATCTTGATGCGCAGGGTCAGTCCGTCGAGAGGATTCGTTACGAGGAACTGGCAGTGCCCGGGCTCAGCGTGGCAGTAGGGCTGTTGGAGGACGCGAAGGATCGGCGAGTAGAGCATGAACGCAGCAATGCCGAGCACGATGATCGAGGCCGACGAGATCAGAAAGCGCTGGCGGGCTTCGGCGAGGTGCTCGGCCAGGGTCATACCCGACTCGGCCTTTCGGAATTTCGACACGTCAGATCAGTTCAGCGATGGGTCGGCGGGAGATGAATCATCGGGGGTCGGAGCTGGCCGAGGTGTCACGGGGGTCGTCAACGGGCTCACCGTGGACGCTCGAGTCTCCTTCGGTCCCGAAGGACCGGCTACCGGCTCGGTGACGTCGGTGGGTGTGAGGTCGGCCGCCGTTCCCATACTGTCTCGCAAGTCCGCGCGGTTAGCGAGTTCGTTGAGCAGGTTGACGGGGCTTCGAACCACACGGGCGATGTCGCCGGCGCTCGGCAGGTCCGGGATCACCTCGCGAACCTCCTCTTCGACGCGTTCCTGAATCCGCTTGATCGCGCGCCAACTGGCGCCGAGCTTGTGGGCGACTTCGGGCAACTTGTCAGGACCGAGCAACAAGAGCACCACGGCGACAATGACCATGATCTTGAACGGGCTCAGGCTGAACACTCCCCCATTGTAGGAGTATGCGGGACGCTTTTAGATCGGCCCGAACCGATTGAGGGGCCAGATGCGAAGGAAGACCTTGCCGATGATGGCGCTCGCCGGCAGCGGTCCCCAGTACCGACTGTCACAGGAGTCGGCGTGGTTGTCACCAATCATGAAGTACGAGTGCGCTGGCACGGTCACGTTGCCGATGGCGCGGCCGAGGGGTTCGGTGTGGGGCCAGTTCTCGCGCAACGGTTTGCCGTTCACGTAGATCGTGTTCCCCTTGGACGTGAGGTGATCACCGGGCAGGCCGATGACTCGTTTGACGTAGACAGGTATGGAGTCATTGCACTGGACGTGGGCCACTTCGGGAGCGCGAAAGACCACGACGTCGCCGCGGTTGATCGTGCCCAAGGTCACGCTGAGCTTGTTGACGAGCACGTGATCACCGACCATGAGCGTGGGTTCCATGGAGCCCGAAGGGATCCAGTACGTCTGGACGACGTAGGCGCGAAGCAGCAACGACACCCCTACCGCCACGACGAGGATGATCACCCATTCCAACAGGGACTGGCGCCGGCGACGGGGCTTGCCCACCGACTTCACGATGGTCTCGATGGGGTCCCCGGCATCGGGCACGTCAGGCGCCGAGGTTTCGACGGGATCGTTTGGCACGTCGTAAGGCTAGTCGGCCACCCTCTAGGCGTCCCGTCGCTCCATCGAGGTGAGCAGCCGTTGAAACCGTTCATCGGTGCTCTTAAAGGGGTCTTTCAAGAGGATGGTGCGCTGCATCTCATCGTTGAGCTTGAGGTGCACCCAGTCGACGGTGTAGTCACGTCGCCATTCCTTGGCGGCGCGGATGAAGGCGCCGCGCATCCGCGCGCGCGTCGTTGACGGCGCGTCGGTGGCGGCGTGGGCGATTTCGTCGTCACTCACCACGCGCCGGAAGTGCCCCCGTTGCTGGCGGCGGTAGTAGAGGCCACGCTCCACGCTGGTGTCGTGGTAGAGCAGGTCGAGGAGGGCGATCTTGGGGTCACTCAGGGCGAGGCTGTGGCGCTCGCGCTCGCGCTCAATGATTTGCAACTTGGCAATCCAGTCGACGCGGTCGGCGAGGGACATCGGGTCGGCGCGGTAGTCGTCGATCATCTGACGCCAGAGGCGCACCGCCAAGACCTGGTCGGCTGGTAGCTCACGGCTCGATGCGAACTGCTCGGCGCGCTCGCAGAGATCGTCTTGGATCTCGATGGCGGTCATGTCGCGACCCGAGACGAGCTTGATCGGTTCCTTGCTCCACAGGTCATAGGAGATGTCGCGTAGTGCGTTGATCGGCGAGGCGAGGTTGTAGTCGCGCAGCACGGTGGTGCGGTCCTCGATCATCGCGAGCACCACCGACGCGGTGCCGACCTTGACGAAGGTCGCGAACTCGCTCATATTGGAGTCACCGACGATGACGTGCAGTCGGCGGTATCGCTCGGGATCGGCGTGGGGCTCGTCGCGGGTGTTGATGATGGGTCGGCTGCGCGTGGTGGCCGACGAGATCGATTCCCAGATGTGCTCAGCGCGCTGACTCATGGAGTACGTGGTGCCCCGCGGAGTGGTGACGACCTTGCCCGCTCCGGCGAAAATCTGTCTACTGATCAGGAATGGGATAAAGACCTGCTCGAGGCGCGTCAAGTCGTCGAAGCGTTCGATGCAGTAGTTCTCGTGGCACCCGTAGGAGTTGCCCGAGGAGTCGGTGTTGTTCTTGAAGAGGAAGATGTCGCCGCGGATGCCCTCATTGGTCAGTTGCTCCTGGGCGTAGGAGACGAGCTCGCGCAGTATTGCCTCACCAGCTTTGTCCTGGGCAACGAGGTCGCTCAGCGTGTCGCACTCTGCGGTCGCGTATTCGGGGTGACTACCCACGTCGAGGTAGAGGCGACTGCCGTTCTCGAGGAATACGTTGCTCGAGCGTCCCCACGCCACTACTTTTCGAAAGAGGAACCGGGAGACCTCGTCGGGGCTCAGTCGGCGTTGACCGCGCAGGGAGAATGTCACCCCGTACTCGGTTTCGACGCCGAAGATTCGCCGGAGCATCAGTTCACGTCCCGAGCAGCGCCGCGACTCGTTCGTCGGTCAGTCTCGAGAAGGTGCGCCGGCCCCCGGTGTCCTGGAGCACGCAGACCTCGAGATCGGCCACGTCGATGGTGCGATCGGTCCCGGCGAGGGCGGCCACTGCGTTTTGCAGCGTCACGTTGAGCGGCTCGAGATCGGTCTCGGCAGCGCTGAAGCGTCCCTTGATCGTCTCGGCATCGCCACCGAGGACCGCGAAGCGAGGTTCGTCGGAGATCGTTCCTTCGTAGGCGATGCGAAAGAGCTTGGTCGGGCGGATCGCCGTGCCCAGCTGGGCGACCAGGACCTCAACCTCGAGAGGCTTTTGGCCTTCGGTGAACATATCGCCGATGTGCTGGGCGTAGTAGTTCGCGAGCGCACGCGCGTCGACGTCCTCGCGCGAGTACGTGAAGCCGGTACCGTCGGCCCAGCGGATGCCCGCCTCGCGTAGCCGATCGAACTCGTTGTACTTCCCCACACCCGCGAAGGCGATCCGGTCGTAAATCTCCGAGATCTTGTTGAGCGAGGCGGACGGGTTCTCTGCGACCATCAGCACGCCCACGTCGTAGATCGCCGCGACGATCGACCGACCCCGGGCGATGCCCTTCTGGGCGAATTCGGCACGGTCCTTGATGAGTTGTTCGGGCGAGACGTAGAAGTAGTTACTCATCGCAGCGAACCTCCCGCGATGCCCTGACTCTGGGCGCGACGCTCGTTGATGGTGACGAATCGCGCCTCGACCTCTTCAGCGGGAAGTTCGGTGAACCCGTTCTCGTCGAGGGTGATAATCATCGGGAAGAGGCTTCGAACGAAGTCGGGGCCCCCCGTGCTCGGGTCGTTATCCCCCGCCTCGTAGATAGCGAGCGCGCCGAGCTCGAGGGCCGCCTCGCGGTCGAGGTCAGCACGGAATCCCAAGCGCAGGGCGCTCTCGGCGAAGGGTGAGCCCGAGCCGATCGTCGCGAAATCACGCCGTTCGTAGCAGCCGCCGGCGCCGTCATACTCGAAGATCCGTCCGTCGCGGTGACTGGGGTCCCAGCCGGCGAGCAGTGGGATCACCATGAGCGGGCTGCCGAGGTTATTGCGCTGAATGATCGGCGACAGGTAGTTCGCCTTGCCCTCGAGGCTGAGCGAGGTGTCGGTCATCTTCTCGTAGTGCTCGAAGGAGAGCTGGGCCATGCGGATGAACTCCATCCCGCGCGCCGCGCTCCCCGAGATCGCAAGGGCCGTGAAACGGTCTGCTGGCTCAATCTTTCGCACATCGCGACTCGCGATGTAATTGCTCGTGGCCTGACGGTCGCCCACCATGACGACGCCGCCGACGTAGCGCACGGCAATCACGGTGGTGGCGTGACGTCCTTCGACGCCAGAGCCCGACGGGTTCTCCACGAGCCCGGCGCGCTGGGCAAAGTGGAGGAAGGAGGGACCGGGATCGTCACTCGCGCTGAAGAGGGGAAGACCCATCTACTCGCCTCCCTTTTGAACGTAATTGCGCACGAACTCCTCGGCGTTCTCCTCGAGGACTTCATCGATCTCGTCGAGCAAGTCGTCCAAATCGGCCTTCAGCTGTTCCCCTTTGGACGTGTCGACGTTGACCTCGGGCGCCGACTCCGTCGGGCGTGTCACTCGTTGCTTCTGAATCCGTTCTTGTTCAACCATGCCCTTAGTTCTACCCGCCCAAAGCGGACAATAGGTCTATAGCCGTTGAATTCGTTTCAAAGAGGTGGGCCGTCAATGCGGCGGTGCCGCGCAAGGGATCGGGCATGGGTACGCGCTGCAGGGGCCCATCGCCGAGGTCAAAGACCACTGAGTCCCAATTCGCGGCGGCGATGGACTCGGGGAAGCGCTTGACGCATTGACCACGAAAGTATGCCCGGGTGGAGCCCGGTGGTTCTTCGATTGCGGCATTGATGGAGTTCTCGTCGAAGAGTTGCCGAAGTCCGACGCGCGCCGCCAAGGACCGACCGGGACGAAGGTCGTGGTACTGCAGGTCGATCGCCCGCAAACGTGCGTCGTCCTCGGCGAGGTCGTAGCGATCGCGGTAGCCCTCGACGATGCGCTGCTTGGCGACCCAGTCGACCCGGTCGGCGACGGCGGCGGGGTCGTCGCGCACGCCGTCGAGCATCTCGCGCCACTGGTCCAGAATGAATTGCACCTCGTCGTGATCGCCCACAGCATCGCAGCCGTGCTGGTCGACGTAGCGCCTGGCCAGTGTCCAGAGTTCGTCCTGGAAGTCCCAGGCCGTGCGCGAACGCTCGTCGACGCAGTCGACCGCCGACTGCATCGTGAGGTCCGTGGCGAAGGTGCGTACCGCTCGAACGGGGTCGCGTGGTGCGGCCGGGAACCCACGAAATCCCTGGTCCTCGAGGGTAGCGAGCAGTAACGCCGTCGCCCCGAGCTTCACGGCCGTCGCATACTGGCTGAGGTTGGCGTCGCCGATGATCACGTGGAGGCGCCGAAAGCGTTCGGCATCGCCGTGGGTCTCGTCTCGGGTGTTGATGATGGGACGTTTCAGTGTGGTCTCGAGGCCGACCACCTCCTCGAAGAACTCGGCGCGTTGGCTCAGCTGGTAGGCCGGCCGCCCCCCCCGGGGTCGGTCGGACTCGAAGCCCACCTTGCCGGCGCCAACGACGATCTGGCGCGAGACGAAGTGCGGCACGAGGGCCCGGACAAGGTCGCCGAACTCGACTGACCTTGCGACCAGGTAGTTCTCGTGACAGCCGTAGGAGTTGCCCTTACCGTCGGAGTTGTTCTTGTAGATGGTGATCGCCTGAGCGGGATCGAGCGACTCGTTAGCGAAGCGTTGAGCCCGCCGCAGCACCTCCTCGCCCGCGACGTCGAAGCGCACGGCTTCGAGGGGCGAGCGGCATTCGGGCGAGGAGTACTCGGGGTGCGCGTGGTCCACGTAGAGCCGCGCGCCGTTGGCGAGCACGGTGTTGGCGAGTTGGGTCTCTACGATCGGGGCGAAGGCGGTTAGCCCCGCCAGGCCTCGTGCATCCACGCCGGGCGTCTCACCCTCGAAGTCCCAGTTGATGTGGGTCATCCCCCGCTGGGCGTAGGCGTTGACGATCACACTGGAGGCGGCGATTGGGTCTTGGTCGGGCCCGCCGGCGATGCCGAACTCGGTCTCGATGCCGAGGACTTTAGCGATGGCCACCGGTCTACAGGTACTGGCCGGTGCCGACGTGCTGGATCGATCGACCACCCTTGGTCTCCGCCTCCTCGCGGTTGATCAGGGTGCGGATGAAGACAATCCGCTCGCCCTTCTTGCCCGAGATCCTCGCCCAGTCGTCCGGGTTGGTGGTGTTGGGCAGGTCCTCGTTCTCGCGGTACTCCTGGCGGATCGACTCGAGCAGGTCGTCGACGCGCAGGCCACGCGGACCGCTGGCGATCTCTCGCTTGACCGCCAGTTTCTTCGCGCGACGGACGATGTTCTCGATCATCGCGCCCGACGCGAAGTCCTTGAAGTAGAGCACTTCCTTGTCGCCACCCTGGTAGGTGACCTCGAGGAACCGGTTCTCGTCGTCGATGCGGTACATCGTGCTCACCGTCTCCTCGATCATGGCGCGGATGGCCTTGTCACGGTCACCCCCGCCGAGGCCGTGCACCACGGCATCGTCGATCGGCAGCGAGGGATGGATGTAGCGCTGGAAGATCTGGGCGGCCGCCTCGGCGTCGGGACGCTCGATTTTGATCTTGACGTCGAGCCGACCGGGTCGAAGGATGGCCGGGTCGATGAGATCCTCGCGGTTGGTTGCGCCAATGACGATGACGTCGCGTAGCGACTCCACACCGTCGATCTCGGCGAGCAGTTGCGGAACGATCGTCGACTCCATGTCCGAGCTGATGCCCGTGCCGCGCGTACGGAACAGCGAGTCCATCTCGTCGAAGAAGACGATGACGGGCACGCCCTCCTCGGCCTTCTCGCGGGCTCGCTGGAAGACGAGACGGATCTGGCGCTCGGTCTCGCCAACGTACTTGTTGAGCAACTCTGGTCCCTTGATGTTCAAGAAGTAGGAACGCACGTTCCGGTTGCCGCTCAATTCACCGACCTTGGCGGACAACGAGTTTGCCACGGCCTTGGCGATCAGGGTCTTGCCGCAGCCGGGCGGACCGTAGAGGAGGATCCCCTTGGGGGCGGGTAGCTCGTACTCAGAGAACAGCGCTCGGTGCAGGTACGGCAATTCGACCGCGTCGGTGATCAACTCGATCTGGGAGTCCAGGCCGCCGACGTCGGCGTAGGTGATGTCGGGCACCTCTTCGAGGACCAGCGCCTCGGCCTCTTGGCGGGCGAGCTTCTC
>JAJZSM010000006.1:10095-17469 GCA_021849765.1 Actinomycetes bacterium
CGTCGGCGCGTCCATAGATCAGTACGCGGCGTTCGTCGAGGACGTCCTTCACGGTCACGACCTCGCCCTGTCCGTCGGGATCACGAACCCCGATGACGGTGAAGGACTCGTTGAGCACCACCTCGTCCCCGCGTGCCACCTGGTGGGGGTCGATTGCGGGGTGAAGCGCTACGCGCATTTTCCTTCCGGCCGCGAAGATGTCGACCGTGCCGTCGTCGTTGAAGTCGGTGAACGTCCCGTACACCGCTGGTGGCTGGGTCAACTTTTCAACCTCGTCGCGCAGCGCGCTGATCTGGTCACGGGTCTGTTGAATCGTGATACTGAGTTTCTCGTTGTTGGAGCGCGCTTGGGCGAGGTGTCCACGCGTCTCGAGCAACTGCTCTTCGAGCAGTTCGATACGTCGGTTGTAGAGCTCCGACTCGGTCAGAGGCCGCCCTCGTCGCGCGACGTCATCACCGTGCTCGTCGGGCTCGTTGGCATGGAATCGGTCCATACCGTCACCCTAGACTTCCAATGTTGTGCGCGTGGTCGCGGTGCTGAGACTCCGGTGCCCCGCTAGCATGGCCAGACGAGAAGAGCCCGGGAGGACGTTGGCATGAAGGTGTGGATCGACCAGGATTTGTGCACGGGCGACGGCCTCTGTGAAGAGATTTGTCCGGCCGTGTTCACACTGCTCGACGACGGCCTCGCCTACGTCAAAGAGGGCACCGACGTGAAGAGCGCACCTGGCGGAGCGGCCGGTGTCGCCGTCGTGCCCGCGGAGTTCGAAGACGCCGTCGTCGAAGCCTCCGAGGAGTGCCCGGGCGAGTGCATCTTCATCGAACAGGACTGACGTCTAGGTCGTTTAGATCGTGGCGGGAGTGCCGGCGAGCCGACGAGCGGACGTGAGGAACCCGGTGTGGGCCACCATCCGGTGGTCTGGGCGCACCGAGCGACCGTCGATGTGCCACGTACGACGCAGGATCTCCACCGTCTCGGCGAGGCCGAACGAATAGCGGTGCAGCGTCTCACGTAACAACTGGGTCTGATTGATCGTCGGCAGGTAGGCGAGCAGGATGCCCCCGGGGCGTAGGGCCGTCGCGGCGTGCTCGACGACCGCCCACGGCTCGGGCATGTCGAGCAGGATGCGATCAAAGTCGTCGCCGTCAATCCCCTGCGTGACGTCTCGGATCTGGACGTCGTAGTGGAGGTCCTCACCCAACAGGTCGCGCACGTTCTGCTTGGCGTGTTCGGCGAAGTCCTCTCGGATCTCGTAGGCCGTGATGTGCGCGCCGGCGCGCAGCAAGGTCATGGACAGCGCGCCTGAGCCGACGCCGGCCTCAAGCACCTTTTGGCCGGGGGCGATGTCAGCCTGGAGCAGAATCGCACCGCGGTCCTTAGGGTAGATCACCTGAGCTCCGCGTGGCATCTTGAGCACGACGTCGGTCAGGGTTGGGCGAAGTACGAGGAAGCTGCGCTCGGTGTTGCTCGAGATGAGCGACCCCTCGACGGCCCCTATGACGTCGTTGTGCTGCACGATGCCCGCATGCGTGTGGAAGGCTGCGTCGGTGCGCAACGTGATGAGATAGCGACGGTCCTTCGCGTCAATCAGCATCACGCGTTCGCCGACCGCGAGCGTGGCCTTCACGATGAGCGTCGTGACGCGCGTCGCCCGAGCGAACGAGCGATGCCGTCCAGGAGACGCAGGACGACGAGACCGCCGAGCACCCCGGTCCACTTCTTGGAGCGTTGGGCGAGTGCTCGCGTGCCAACCAGTCCGATCGCGAGTTTCAACAGGCGTCGCACTAGTGACGACCCCGCTTGGGCCGCGACCGTCGACCGCGCCAGAATCCCCAGACGTAGCCGAGCAGTAGACCGCCCACGCCGGCGATGGCCGTGTCGGCGGGGTCGTCAGTGCGAAACGACAACGGGTTGGCCGGTACGACTTCTCGCATGCGGTGCTCCAACTCGCGCCTGGTTGCGGAGTCGCTCACGACTTGCTCTTTAAACGACGCCGAACGGAGGTGTCCGCGACGATCCGCCACGCGGTGAGCGCGAGTACCGCGATCGCCACCACCGCGACGATGAGGTAGGGCAACCACGAGAGCGAGCCATCGAGCACGCGGAACTGCTGGAGGAAGCGCAGCAGTCCTATGAGTAGCATCAGCGACCCGAATCCGACGAAGACGCTGCCGATCGCGCCGAAGGCGGCGTAGCGCGCGACGGCCTTGAGTGGCTGGACCGTCTCTTCCTTCACGTAGCGGACCACGAGACCCTTGATCTCGTCGAAATCGCGTCGCAGTGACGCGCCTCGCAGGACCTTTCGCCACGACGGAAGCTTCACGCCATCAGCCTACTCAGTGCGGTCGCGAATGACGTACGTTGAGCTGGCGCTGGCCACGATGTCATCGTCTTGGTCGACGATCCGCGCCTCAACGAAGGCGACGAGCGAGCCGGACTTGACCACGGTCGCGATGCAGGTCATGACAGATCCGGCAGACGCCGGGCGCAGGAAGGAGATCCGCAGGTCCGTATTGGCGACGAGAACCTTGCGCTCCCCCACTGTTGCGACCGCGGCGGCTCCCATGGCCGAGTCGGCGATGGCGGCGAGGAAGCCACCCTGGACGACGCCCGCTGGATTCAAGAACCGTTCATCGATCCGGGCGCGCCAGACACTTCGAGCCCCGTCGGGTGTCGCGACCCGCGTCAACCCTAAGGTGAGATCACAGTTGGGTGGAATCTGGAGCATGACTCAGGGTACCGGCCACCGGGAAGTCAATGGAAAGTTGGGTACTGTTCTAGCCATGGTCGACCACTTATTCACCGGCGCGAATGAACTCGAAGGTCGCGCGATCCGCGAGATCATGGCGTTGGCCATGGACGCACCGGCCCAAGCCAAATCTGGCCACAGTGGAACGGCGATGGCGCTATCCCCACTCGGGGTGACGCTCTTCTCGCGGCTGCTGCGCCACGATCCCACCGATGCCCAGTGGGCGGATCGGGACCGGTTCATCTTGAGCTGTGGGCACGCCTCGATCCTGCAGTACGGTCTCGCCCGCGCCTTCGGCTACGACCTGGACGAGCAAGACCTACGGGGATTCCGCCAGCCCCACTCGCGCACGCCCGGTCACCCCGAACGCGGTGTCACGCCGACCGTCGAGGTCACCACCGGCCCGCTCGGACAAGGGATCGCCAATGGGGTCGGTATGGCGATCGCGGAACGGATCCTGCGTGCGGATTTCGGCGAGGATCTCGTCAACCATCGCATCTGGGTGGTGGCTGGCGACGGGTGCCTCGAGGAGGGGATCAGCCACGAGGCGGCTTCGCTCGCCGGCTCGCTGGGCTTGGACCGCTTGACGGTTTTCTACGATGACAACCACATCACGATCGATGGTCCAACTGAGCTAGCCATGCACGACGACGCGGCCGCGCGTTTTCGCGCCTACGGTTGGCACGTCATTGAACTCGGTGAGCGGGCCAACGACCTCGACGCACTCGAATCGGCCGGCGCATCAGCGATCGCCGAGACCACACGGCCCACCCTGGTGATTATTCGCTCGCACATCGGCTTCCCGTCTCCGGTGATGATGGACCGACGCGAGGCCCACGGTACGCCCTTCAGCGCCGAGGCGATCTCCCAGGTCAAGGCGATTCTTGGTGTCCCGGACATCGCGTTCCACCTGGACCCCGAACTTCCGTCTGCGATGGTCGAGGCGCTCGCGGAGCGTCGTGCCGAACACACGCGCTGGGAGGCGGCGATGGTCGCCGCCGGTGAGCGGGGCGCACGCCTGGGCCACCAGTACGACACCAACGGTGCGCTGGCCGAGGTGGGACCCGTCGACTACTTCGTCGGTGGGAGTCGCGTCGCCACGCGCAAGGCCATGCAACGCGCGATGGATACCTGGGCGGCGCACACCCCGGGACTAACGGCTGGATCAGCCGATCTGACCGACAACACCGGCGTGGTGCTGCACGGCGAACCCCAGGGCGCATCAGCGCCCGGCGGCCGTCAGATCCACTACGGCGTGCGCGAGTTCGCCATGGGGGCCGTGCTCGTGGGTCAGGCGGCGCACGGCGGAATCCGACCGATCGGTTCGACGTTCTTCGTCTTCAGCGACTATGCCCGACCCTCGATCCGCCTGGCGGCACTGAGTCGGGTCGGCACGCTCTTCGTGTTCACCCACGACTCGATCGGCGTTGGCGAGGATGGTCCGACCCACCAGCCAGTGGAGCACCTAATGGCCCTGCGCGCGATGCCTCAGCTCCACGTCGTACGGCCCTCGGACGCCAACGAGACCCTTGACCTCGTGGCGGCGTACCTGGCCGACGACAATCCGCCGACCACCGCGTTGGTGCTCTCGCGTCAGGACGTGACCGTCATGAACGACGACGACCGGCGCGCGTCCAAGGCCGGGGCGCCGAACGGTGGTTACGTCGTGCGCGAGTCCGAGGACGCCCAGTTCACCCTGGTCGCCACAGGTTCTGAGGTTTCGGCCGCCATTGCAGCCAGTGAACAGCTCGCCGCCGACGGGATCGTCACGCGCGTCGTCGCCATGCCGTGCTGGACCTGCTTCGAGGAGCAGCCGCGCGAGTACCGTGAAACGGTGCTTCGCCGTTCGCTGCCTTCGGTGTCCCTCGAGGCTGGCGCGACGCTCGGTTGGTCGCGCTACGTGGATCACGCGATCGGCATCGACTCCTTCGGACTGTCGGCGCCTGGGGACTACGTGTTCGAGTACTTCAACATCGGCGCCCAAAGTCTGGTCGACCACGTCCGTGATTGGTTAGGAGCCTCGTCGTGACCCGCTTAGATGACTTGTACAACGAGGTCGGCCAGAGCCCGTGGATCGACAATATCCGACGCGACTGGCTCGACGACGGGACCCTCGCGCGCTACGTCGCCGAGGGAGTGCGCGGGGTGACGTCGAACCCCTCGATCTTCGCCAAAGCGCTTGCGACCTCGACCGCCTACGACGATCGCATCGCCGGGCTCAGCACCGACGATCCCGAGCAGGTCTTTGAACGCCTCGCGGTCGATGACGTTCGTGACGCCTGTGACGTCCTGGCCGGGGTCAACGACGCGGCTCGCTCCGACTTCGCCGCTTCGCGCCGACGCTACCTCGACGGCTTCGTCTCACTGGAGGTCTCGCCGCGCCTCGCCCACGACACCCAAGCCACAATCGCCGCGGCCCGTCGGTTGGCCGCGGCCGTCGGGCGACCGAATGTCATGATCAAGATTCCGGCCACGGTGGCCGGCCTCGAAGCGATCAGCACGGTGCTCGGCGACGGTATCAACGTGAACGTCACCCTCATCTTCTCGATCGATCGGTACCGAGCGGTGATGGACGCCTGGGCGAGCGGGCTCGAACTTGCAATCGAGCGTGGTCACGAGGTCGCCAACATCGCGAGTGTCGCTTCGTTCTTCGTGTCGCGTCTCGACGTTGCGATCGACCAGTTGCTCGAAGCGGACGACCCGCGCCGCGGCTCGATTGCGGTCGCGCAGGTGGCACAGGCTTACTCGGCCTTCCAAGAGGTCGTGGGCACGTCGCGCGTTCAGTCGCTCCTCGCGCGAGGGGCCCAGGTGCAACGACCCCTGTGGGCGTCGACTTCGACGAAGAACCCCGCCTACGACGAGTTGCTCTACGTCAACACGATCGCCGCCGCCGAGACAGTCAACACTATGCCCGACGCCACCCTGGCCGCGGCGCTCGCCCGCGGTTCCTACGACGAGTCGATACTGCGCGACAGCGCCCGCACCGCCGCGGCGATCGCAACGCTGGACACGCTCGCGCCGACGGTAGACCTCGCGGCGGTGACCCAGCGACTCGAGGACGAGGGTGTGGCGGCCTTCATCGCCTCCTACGAAGAGCTGCTCGAGACCGTTCGCACGAAATTGGCTGGACGATCTGCCTGACGGTGGGCTTGGCGTGGGCCGTAGGGTGGCCCAGCGGCGCAAGTAGGATGCACCCATGACGAAGCATTCTCACGATGGCGTCGTGTCGGACCTGGTCAACGCGACCGCCACCGACGTGGCGCCCGCTGCCGTCGATCTCGCGCGGCGGGCCCACGGTCACGTGGTCACCTACTCCCCCAAGGTCTTCATCCCCCTGACCAAGTTGTGTCGCGATCGATGTGGCTACTGCACCTTCGCCCAGGCGCCCGCGCACGTGAGCGCCCCGTACCTGTCACTCGACGAGGTCATGGCCATCGCGCAGGCGGGACGCGACGCGGGGTGTACCGAGGCGCTCTTCACCCTTGGCGAACGGCCCGAACTTCGTTACGACGAAGCCGCTCGCTGGCTCGCCGCCCGGGGCTACCGTTCGACGGTCGACTACCTCGCCACTGCCGCCCAGATGGTCCTCGACGGAACGGGACTGTTACCCCACATCAATGCCGGTGCTCTCTACCGCCACGAGCTCGACCAATTGCGCGCCTCCTCGGTCTCCCAAGGCATGATGCTCGAATCGCTCGCCACCCTGGACGCGCACCGACTGTCGCCGGACAAGGATCCCGAGCGGCGCCTGGACACCCTTCGCTTCGCGGGTGAGCTTCGGATCCCCTTCACCACGGGTCTCCTGGTGGGGATCGGCGAGTCGCGCGCCGACCGGATCGAGGCGCTCCGCGCCATCCGCACCTCCCACCTCGAGTTCGGTCACGTCCAAGAGGTCATCATCCAGAACTTCCTACCGAAGGCGCGCACCGCGATGGCCCACGAGCCCGCGGCGAGCGACGAGGAGTTCCACTGGACGATCGCGGCGGCGCGGATCCTGCTGCCCGACGACGTGCATCTCCAGGCGCCACCCAATCTCAGTGACGACCCGGCGGGCCTCTTGGACTTCGGCATCGACGACTTCGGCGGCATCTCACCGGTCACCATCGATCACGTGAATCCCGAGCGCGCCTGGCCGGCCGTCGGGATCCTGCGACGTCAGGTCGAGTTGCGTGGACTGCACCTGGTACCGCGTCTCGCTATCTACCCGGAGCACCTTGGTCGTCACGAGGAGTTCGTGCACGAGCACGTGCGGCCATTCATGCTGGCGAGTGCGGACTCTACGGGGCTCGCTCGCGACGACGCCTGGGCCTCGGGCGCCGAGACGCCACCGCCGGAGGCCCCGGTGTCGCGGGTGCACACCTCGGCGGTCGAGGAGATCCTCGCTCGCTACGAACCCGGGTACCCTCTCGACCACACAGAGCTCGTGACTTTGTTCAACGCCCGCGGCGGGGACTTCAACGCCGTCGTAGAGCTCGCCGATGACGTGCGGCGACGTCTGGTGGGCGATGAGATCACCTACGTCGTCAACCGCAACATCAACTACACCAACGTCTGCACCTTCAAGTGCAGATTCTGTGCCTTCTCCAAGGGTCCGCTCTCGCTCAACCTACGCGGTGACCCGTACC
>JAJZSM010000266.1 GCA_021849765.1 Actinomycetes bacterium
AAAGAGAAGCGACTTGGCTGCGAAGTACTCTTCCATCGTCTCGTGGTAGTCGAGGTGGTCGTGGCTGAGGTTGGTGAAGCCGGCGACCGCGAAGCGCAGCCCGTCGACGCGCCCCTGATCCAGGGCGTGGCTCGAGACCTCCAGTGCGACGATGGAACGGGGCCGGCTCGCGTCGAATCCCCGCACCAACCCGTCGAGGGTACGCATCAACTCCGGCGGCGCGGGCGTCGTGCGCTCGTTGGTGAGAGTGCCGATGTTCGCGGCATTCCAACCGACGAGGCGAGCGAGTTCCGCCACCAGGGTCGTGACGGTGGTCTTGCCGTTGGTGCCGGTGACGCCGACGAGCTCCACCGCCCGCTCGGGATGACCCACGATCGTCGCGCTGGCCTCAGCCAGGAGGGCGCGGAGTTGAGTCTCGGGAACCACGACGACGGGCACGCCCGCGGGAATCGCGCGGGCCGCGACCACCGCCATCGCCCCCCGCGCCACTGCGTCGGCCACGTGAGCCTCGCCGTGATCGCCGTGGCCCGCCATGGCGAAGAACAGTGATCCCTTCGAACACGCTCGCGAGTCGATCTGGACGTTCGTGATCTCGAGGTGGCCCGTCGCGGCGTCAAAGGTCTGATCGTCCAGCAGGTCGCCCAAGTGCATCAGGTCACGTCCGATCCGAAGCTCGCCGACCCCTTAAGCGGGTGGACGATCGTGCCGTTGGAAGGTATGTCGTAGTGGTGCAGTGCGTAGCTCATTACCTGCTGAAATACGGGAGCGGCGGCCGAGCCGCCGAAGATCGTCGTCAGCGGGCGCTCGAGAACCACGACCATCGAGAGTACCGGCGCCTCGGCCGGCGCGAATCCGACGAACGTCGCGTTATAGGCACCCGTCAGGAGCAAGTCCTTTCCCGGGTAGGGAATCGACGCGGTGCCGGTCTTGCCGGCCACGGCGTAGCCCGGAATGATCGCGTTCGTCCCGGTGCCCTCGAGCACGACCTGCTCGAGCATGCGCTTCATCGTCTCGTCAACCGACGACGACAGCACCTGATGCGTCGCGCTGGCGGGGGTGGCCTTCATCGTGCCGTTGGCGTAGACGTAGCCGCGCACGAGCTTGGGGGCTACGTACACGCCACCGTTGGCGATCGTGTTGTAGGCGTCAAGAACCTGGATCGGCGGGACCGCGTCCACCTGGCCGATGGGTAACGCGGCGGCGTCGCTGCCGTACCAATTCGCCGCGTTCACCAACAGTCCCGCGGTCTCGCCCGGATAGTTCACCGGTGTGACCTGGCCGAAGCCGAGGCGCTCGACCTGGGCCAGCAGTCCCGCTTCGCCCACTCGTCGGCCGATCAGGTAGGTGCCGATGTTCGAAGACTGGGCGAGCACCTGGGTCACGGTTAGGTGCTCGGTACCGTGGTTCTCGGCGTCGTGGAAGTAGCGCCCACCGACCATCGCGCCGTTGGGCACGGTGATTACCGTGTTAGGGGTAACCACGCCGGCTTGAAGGGCAGCGGAGAAGGTCACCACCTTGAAGACCGAACCGGGTTCGTAGGCCTGCGTGAAGGTGAGGTTGTTAATCGTCTGCTCAATGCCCGGCACGCCGATGCTCTGACCCCACGCGGGCACCGGTCCGAGCACACCGGCCTTGGTCTTGGTGTTGACAAGGGACGCGTCGGCGAGGATCTCGCCGGTCTTGACGTCCATCACAACGGCGACGCCGGTGATGGCTTGTGTGGCCAGAAGCTGGCGCGCCAGCGCCCGTTCAGTGACGAACTGCAGCGACGAATCGAGCGTCAGCTCGAGCCCCACACCAGGCTTCGCCGGGCGAATGACGCGCGACACCGAACTCGGCAGGTTTACCCCCGAGGCTGAGACGTAGGCCCGGGTGATTCCGCTCTGGCCAGCGAGGAGCGATTGATACTCGTACTCCAGGCCCGCCGAGCCCGACCCTGCCGCGTTCGTGCCGCCGATCAGGGACGTAGCGACGGGCCCGTTGGGATATGTGCGCACCGACGAGTTCTGCACCACGATGCCCGGGAAGGCCATTGACGCCAGTTGGCGCCCCGACGCGAGGTCGAGCGCGTTGTTCACGATGACGTAGCCGTTGTGGTGCTGGGAGAGAAGTTTGATCAGCTTGGCCACCGGAACCTTGACGATCGGCGCCATGGCTTGGGCCTCCGTGACCGGATGGTCGATCTGGATATCGTCGGCGATGACGAGTGACGTCGGGCGCGAGACCGCGAGTATCTGTCCGTAGCGGTCGTAGATCCCCGCCCGCAGGGCGGTCGTCGTCAGGTCCTCACGCACTTGAGCGACTGAGAGCGCCTCCCAGTGTGAGTGCTGGCGCACCTGGAGGACGAAGAGATCCCCGGCAACCGCAACGAAGGCCGCCAGGGCGACACCGCGCAACAGGCGCACGCGTCGTCCCATTGACAGGGGACCACGTTTTGCGGTGGCGGCACTGCGGGCGTGGGAGGTCGTGAGGTGGCTAGTCACCGACTCGTCCTTGATGTGACCGGTGCGTAACCCGAAAACTTCGGCAGCGGCAAGGGCGCATCAAGCGACGTGGAGGGTACCTGGATGATGGTGACGGGATCGACCAAACGCAGCGCGCCGGCCCGCGCCGCGATCTGACCGGGAGCCGCCTGATTGGTGAGGGTGCCCACCTGCAGCGCGTAGTTCGACTGGTCCTGGAGGAGTTGGCTCTGGAGTTCGTGCAACTGCACCTGGCGGTTCGCAACCACCATCGACCCAGTGATCGACAGCGCGAGGGCAACGAAGATGATTACGCTGGACTTGCGCGCGACGCTCGATCCACGCCACACCGATCGGATCGCGTTGCGACGCGGTGCGCCCGCGCGATGTGCCGGCGGGCGCGTGGTGGGAACGGGTCGACGGCGAGGGGCGTCGACGCGCCCGGGGAGCGTGATGACACTCATGGCAGCACCCGATACGCCACGCGCAGACGGGCCGAACGCGCCCGCGGATTCAGCGCCACCTCCTCGGGCCGGGCCAGAATCGCACTGGCCTTGGCGACGCGGTAGCGATGCACGGCCCCGCAGACGCAACCCAGTTCGGGCGGGCAATGGCAACCGCCCGTCGTCGCCTCATGAAAGAGAGACTTGACGAGGCGATCCTCGCCCGAGTGATACGAGATGACGGCTACGACCCCGCCCACCGCGACCACGTCGAGGGCGGCCGCGAGACCGTCTTCGAGTTG
>JAJZSM010000267.1 GCA_021849765.1 Actinomycetes bacterium
ATCCACCGGATCAGGTCCGATCAGTTCGCGACCGATCGACGCACTGGTGTGCGCCAGCACGTCGAGGGCGACGTGCAGGTCGACGGAGCTCCCGCCCACCTGCTCGACGTCTCCATCGGGGGCGCGCTGGTACGCACCGGGGTAACGGTGGCGGGTCGTTCTCGTCACGTCCTGACGATGACCTTCACCGGAGACCAGGTGGTACGCCTCGCCTGTGAGGAGCGCAGCCGCCAGACGGTCGGCAACGAGGGCAACATCGTCAGCTTCCAGTTTCGTCCGGGCCAGGACCGAGAGATTGGCCGGCTCGCGGTGGCACTCTTCGGTGCTTCCGAGCTCACCGGTCACGCGCATCGATCGACCTACGCGCACCGCCATGGGGAGCCTCATCTCACGAGAAGTCATCGGCCCACCACCGAAGAACGCACCCGTTGAACGAATGCTGGCACTACGCGGGCAGCGCGACGGAATCGACGACGCACCGTACCGATACGGTGGAGATCATGGAGTCGAGCGACCTGCCCGTTGACGCGGGCCCGCCTGAGGACCCCGAGTCCTGGACCGACGCGCAGTGGTTGCAGTGGCTGCGCGCGACCGACGACGTCGCGACAAACGAGTACGAACCACCCACGCTCAGTGAGCGCGCCGCGAACTCGACAATCGGCGTGGTGCTCGGTCAGGCGATGATCGGCATGGCGCGAGCCATCTACGGTCGACACGAGGAAGATCTGGTGATTGTCGCCGACGGTGAAGGTCCGCTCCACGGGGACGAACCGTTCACCGTTCACCTGGACTTCGAACACCCCGAGCGAAGTTCGGTGGCGTTCATCGCCCGACCGGAGGGACCGGGACCCGAGTCCACGTAAGAACACGCGGCGCCGAAGCGCCGCGTGTTCTTACTCACGGGACCTACGAGGCCTGTTCGCCCTCGGCGAGGATGCCGTAGAGCGACCGACGGGTTTCGACGAGAACGGCCGTCGCCTTGGTCACCTGCGGCGCGGACCCCGCGACCACTACCTGACGTGCGGCGAGCATGACGTCGCGGGCGGTACCCATCAGTTCGCGCGCGACGCGCCCACCAGTGTCGGTGTTCTCCCACGGCTTACCGAGTTCGTCACGTTGCTCGGCAACGAGAGTGCTTCCAGCGCCGGTGAGCTTGTACGTGCGACCAGTTCCCGCGACGGTGGCCTCGACGAGACCTTCGTCCTCGAGCTGCTGGAGCACGGGGTAGATGGAGCCGGGGCTCGGGCGCCACGCGTCGTTCGACCGCTCGGTCAGTTCCTGGATCAGTTGATAACCGTTTCGCGGTTGCTCGTCGAGTAGGACGAGGACCGCAGCGCGCACGTCACCGCGCGCGCGACGTCCGTCGCGCCGCATCGGCCCACCACGGAAGTGGCCGCCGGGTCCGCCGTGGCCGTGGCCCGGTCCGCCACGACGTCGACGTCCCCCCGGACCTTGTTCACCGATTCCCCGCTGTTCATTGTCAAATTCCTTAAACATTGATTCCTCCTTCGAATCACTAACGATACGTACCATAGTATAGCGATATATCGCTAGTGTTCAACCGCCACCGGCTACCCCCGGTGGAACAACTGGTTAACCAGGGCTGATCGAGGAATCGCCTGAAGCCACGACGTGATCGCGGACGAAGGATCGTGCCCACCAATAATCGGCTTTGTCGTTCGGCGGCCGACCGACTCCACGACGAGCAGGTGCATCGGCGTCACCCGATCGTTCCTTCCAACTGAGCGAACCCAGCACGCCGTGCCAGGCGACCGTGGTCGGCTCGGCATTGCTCGTACGCAAGCTCTTCGACGCCACAGCGGTGGTTTGTGTCCACGGGCACGAGTGCGACCTTGTAGGCCGCAAAGACCGACTCGAGATACGCGAGTGCGATCAACAAGAGCTGGACGAAACGGTCCTGGCCGGCGACGCCGAGGGACAAGAGCCACGCGGCGACGCCGTCGGCTCGCCGTTCGAAATCCCGGAACGAGGTCGTGCGCGCCTTTGCGCGGCGCGCTCGCGCCGGGCAGGCGCTCGGCCACCGTCTCGAGGATGGTCGCGAACTTCCAACCTTCATGACGTCCCGCCGAGAATACTGGTTAGGTCAGGTCGCGTAGATCCGACAGCGTGTCGACCACCCGGTTGGCACCAGCGGCCGCGAGCGTCGCGTCGTCGTCGTTCCCGGTGCGCACACCGACGCACTGTCCGGCTCCGGCCCTCGTCCCCGACTCGATGTCCGCGGCGGTGTCCCCGACGACCATGATCGACGCGCACGACGGGGCCTCGAGCCTGGTGGCGCTCCACCACACCATGTCGGGGTGCGGACGACCACGACCGGCGTCAGCCGGAGAGACCCGTAGGTCGAACAGGTCCGCCCAGCCGAGCAGGGCCACGAGGGCCTCGCGGGTCTGCGGCGAGAACCCGGTGGTCAGCGCCACGCGGCGCCCGGCGGCGCGCCAGTGGGTCACCGTCTCTTCGACGCCGGGCAATGCGCTGACGCCACGTTCGCGCGCGACGTCGGCGATCGCGCCTTCGAAGACGGCGTTCGCACGCTGGGCCGACGGGCCGAAGATGGCCCGGAACACCTCGATCTTGGACTGACCCATCGTCGCGGTGACGTAGGACTCGGCTCGCGCGGCACTCGCCCGGTCAAGCCCCAGCGTCGCGATCGTGCGGCGAAAGGCACCCACGACCACACCGTCGTCGCGCATGGTCGTGCCGGCCATATCGACACAGATGACCTCGATCGGCGCGGTCACGTCAACGCCTCGTCTCGAAGAAGGACCGCAGCAGCGCGGCCGACTCCTCGGGGCGCACGTCGTAGGTCACCGCCGCCTCGTGCAAGAGTCTCGGGTCGGCGAGCAGGTGGTAGCGCGATCCGACCGCCCCAGCCTTCTCGTCAAGAGCGCCGACCACCACCCGGGCGACACGCGCGTTGAGCAGTGCGCCGGCGCACATCACGCACGGCTCGAGGGTCACGTAGGCGGTCACGTCATCCATCCGCCACGCGCCCCGAGTCCGGGCCGCCTCGCGCAGGGCGACGATCTCGGCGTGCGCGGTGGGGTCGCGGTCGAGTTCGCGCCGGTTCTCGCCGCGACCGACCACCACGCCGTCGGCGACAAGCAGACAACCCACGGGCACGTCGTCGTGCCCGCTCGCCAGACTCGCCAGGCCAAGGGCCTCGGCCATGAACTCCCCATC
>JAJZSM010000268.1 GCA_021849765.1 Actinomycetes bacterium
CCAGGCGCGCACAATCACGGTTCCGCCGGAGGCGCCGATGGCACTGACAGCATCGATCCAATCTGCGGCATGCGAGTCAAGCCCGCCTCGGCGGCGGCGACGCGGACCGCCGACGGTACCGAGGTCTACTTCTGCTCGGTGGGTTGCGCCGAAGCGTTCGATCGCCGACAGTGATTCCGCTCTCGCCGCAGGCCCAATCTCCACACGATCTCCATGACTTCACCACGCGTCCTGACGACGCCGGGCGCACGATAGGAGGACGCACATGACGAAAAGGAGTGCACGATGATGTGGGGATACGGATTCGGCTATTCGTGGGCCGGTTGGCTCATGATGGCGTTCTTCTGGGCGTTGCTGTTGGCCGGTGTGGTGTGGCTCGTCCGGAGTGTCTCGTCGACGCGCGAACAGCGCTACGACGGGGCACGTCGGATCCTCGACGACCGATTCGCGCGTGGCGAGATCACGTCAGAGGAGTACGAAGCGTCACGACGCGTTCTTCAGTGACGCAATGGGAATTCAGTACATTGGAGTTCATGTCACGTGATTCAGTCGGCGTACGTCGGGAGTTCGTGTGACCACGACGGTGCTGATCGTCGAAGACGAGCGAAAGTTGCGCGATCTCATCCGTGACATCCTCGAGCGCGAGCGCTTCGCGGTGGTCTCGACGGGTTCGGGGGCCGAAGCCATCGACCTGGTTCGACGGGTCGGCCCCGACCTCGTCATCTTGGATCTTGGTCTGCCCGACGTGTCGGGCCAGGACGTGGCCCGCGACGTGAGGCGACACTCGACGACGCCCATCATCATGCTGACGGCGCGCATAGCCGCTGAAGACCGCATCAACGGGCTCGAGCTGGGCGCCGACGACTACGTCACCAAGCCGTTTAGTCCGCGCGAGCTCGTGCTCCGAGTGCGCGCGGTGCTTCGTCGATCACTGACCGGGGAACCCGAACCCGCCATCGCGACCTTCGGCGCCGGTGAGATCGTCATCGACGACGTATGCCACGTCGTACGCGTGCGCGGGGCCGAGATCGACCTGACGCCGACTGAGTGGGGAATCCTCACCACCCTCGCAACGACGCCGCGTCGGGTCTATTCACGGTACGAACTCATCAACCGTGTTCGAGGATACGAGTTCGAGGGGTACGAGCGAACGATTGATACGCACGTGAAGAACCTGCGCCACAAGATTGAAGTCCGACCCGGCGAGCCGACGGCGATTGAGACCGTGGTGGGCGTTGGCTACCGTTTCACGCTTGCGCGAGATGGCTGAGGGCCGCGACCTGCGCCTGCGCTCGCGCTTGGCGCTCGCCTTCGTCGCCGTGGCGGTGATGGCGATCGTGGTTCTGGCGAGCCTCACGATGTTCGCGACCAATCGGCAGGTCTCGCGGCTGGTCGTCTTGCAACAACACGGCACCGCGCGCGACGTGCAGGTCGCGCTCGCCTCGGCGTACCGGCAAGCCCACGGCTGGAGCAACGCGAATCTGACGCCCGCGCTCTCCCTCGCGGCGTCGGGCGGGGCGAGCCTGGTCATCTTCGATCGTCACGGCACCGCGATCGACGCCCAATCGAGTGACGCCAGTTCCCTGATGTCGGCCATGATGGGCGGAACCAGCGTGCCGACGATGGCGTCGCTCGGACCGGTCTACGACCTTGCCGTGCGGGTGGACAACGCCCGAGTCGGACGGGTCGAAATTCGCTTCGCCAGCGAGGCGCCGTCGTTCGCCCAACGCCAGGTCCGCGATTCGCTTCAGGGAACGGTAGTCCTCGGCGCCACCGTTGCGTCACTGCTCGCCCTGATCGTGGCGTGGCTCGTTTCTCGCCGCATCACGCGCCCGCTCAGTGAGCTCACGGCAACCGTGCGCGCAATTGAAGGCGGTACGAGGGGGTCTCGCGTCGAGCATCCGCGGGCACCGGGCGAGATCGGCGAACTCGTGTCGGCCTTTGACCGCATGGCCAACGCGCTGAGTGACGAGGACTCGATGCGCCGTCAACAGCTCGCCGACGTCGCACACGAACTGCGCACGCCGATCACCATCCTGCAGGCGACGATGGAGCAGATGCTCGATGACGAACGCGCGGCGAGCGTCGAAGAGATCGGCTCGTTGTCCGACGAGGTGCGTCGACTCGGGCGCCTGGTTCGAGACGTTGAGACGCTGGCGGCGGCTGAGGCCGCCGGACTGCACCTGACGGCGCGGCCCACGGACGTCGCCGAGGCGGCCGCGATGGCGACGCGCGCCCTGCGCCCATCCTTTGAGGACGCCGACGTGACGCTCGTCGAAGAGATGGAACCGGCCGTCGTCAATGGCGACGCCGATCGACTCGTTCAGATTGTGATGAACCTGGTCACCAACGCGCTCAAGTTCTCACCCCCCGGCACGCGCGTGACGGTCCGGGTGAGCGCAAGTGACGGACTCGCCCACCTCGTCGTCACCGACGAGGGGCCGGGCATCGATTCGGCGGACCTGGAGCACATCTTCGAGCGGTTCTGGCGAAGCAGCAACGCGAACCGTACGAGCGGGAGCGGCATCGGACTCGCGGTGGTGGCCGAACTCGTTCGCGCCCACGGTGGACGCGTCGCGGTCGCGAGCGAACCGGGTGGCGGCGCGACCTTCAGCGTCCTGCTCCCCTTGGCCTAGCGAACACCACACCAACTTCACATCGACTTCGCTCCCCGTGCATCACCACCTGGTGACATCACAGTGGTGCCGCGATGGTCGCGGGCACACCGAGGAGGTCCGATGAGGATTCACAGCAAGTTCATGACGGGAATCGCGGCGTTAGCCGTGGTGGGTGCGGCGTCGTCGATCGCGTTGGTCGGCGGGGTTGGTGTCGCGGGGGCTTCGGGTCCGTCGCACCACAGCGCAACCGGGACGCTCGGGCGCGAGTGTTACGGCCTCGACGAGGCGGCGGCGGACGCGGGACTGACGGCCAATCAATCGGTCGCGGTCACTCAGGCGATGGAGACCTACATGTCGACGCACTGGTCTTCGCTCTCAGCGTCGTCGCCCGTCACGATGATGTCGTCCAACGGCGCCATGTCCTCGATCCTGAGCACCCTTGTATCAGACGGAGTCCTGTCACAGTCCCAGGCGACCAGCATCGTCTCGGACATGCGCTCGCACTCCATGATGGGCGCGTGGGGTAACCACGGCTCGATGATGAGTGGCTACTGCGGGTCGGTCACGGGGTTCGA
>JAJZSM010000269.1 GCA_021849765.1 Actinomycetes bacterium
CCGATGTTGATCGTCGCGGGAGCGCCGTGGATTCCCTCGCTCTTCGTGCTACCCGTGGACGCCCGCCGACGTGTCGGGCGGTTCCTATTCCTCCGTCAGTCGACAGCCTGGCTTCGGGCCGTTGGCCGCTTCGCCCGCAATCCGTGGTTCGCGCTGGTCTTGATGAATGGCGTCATGTTCGCGTGGCACGTCCCGAGCCTCTTCGACCTCGGTGAGCGCAATCAGTTCGTACACGTCTGGCTCATGCACGGCAGTTTCGTGGTTGCCGGCACGTTGTTCTGGCTCCAGATCTATCCGTCGCCACCGATGCGACCGGCGAAGGGTGCGGTGTGGAAGATCGGCGCGATCCTCATCACGAACGGACTGATGACCATGCTCGCCATCTCCATGAGCATCCTGACGACCGTGAGCTGGTACACCGTTTACGCACACGTGCCGGGAGTGACACTCTCGCCGTTCGCCGATCAGCAGATCGGTGCGGCGATCCTCTGGGTCTGCGGTGACTTCTGGGCGCTGCCAACACTGGCCATCGTGATCCGTCGGGCCATCGAGACCGAAGGTTCGATGGGCAGCGTGATCGATCGTCTGACGGGACGGGCCTCGACGCTCGATCTGACCATCTCCACGCCCGCGCCGACATCCCACGTCGACGGCGCTCGATAGTCGTTCACGGTCTGATATTCTGTCGAGCGTCGTCGTGAAACGGGTCCCGTGAGGCTCGTACGGCGGGAGGGATTGTGACCAAGACACCGGGTACGCCGAGCGTGCCGAACAGGACGTTCGAACCCCGTTCACAACTGCTCTCGCGAGACGACGTCGAGCGAACGCTTCGCCGTATGGCCCACGAAGTCGTCGAACGCAACGCGGACCAACCCGACCTTGTCGTCCTGGGTCTCCAGGTAGGTGGGGTGACCGTCGCCGAGCGACTCGCGGCGGCCGTGTCGTCGATCGGTGCCCTCACGGTCCACGTCGGGCGCCTCGACGTGGCCTACTTCCGGGACGATCTCGACAGTCGTCCGCTGCTCGGTGCGACCGCGACGTCGATCCCGGTGGATCTGACCGATCGGACGGTCTTGCTCGTGGATGACGTGCTCTACACGGGTCGCACGATTCGAGCGGCGCTCAATGCGCTCGCCGAGTGGGGGCGGCCCCGTGCCATTCAGTTGGCCGTGCTGGTCGATCGGGGCCACCGAGAACTGCCCATTCGCGCCGATTTCGTGGGCAAGAACCTGCCCACCGCACAACACGAGGCGATCGTAGCAACCGTCGACGGTGTTTGGATTGGTGAGGAGGTCGAGTCGTGATTACGACCATACGGGGCCACAATCTGTTGTCCCTCCACGACGTCAGCCGCGAGGCACTCGTCGAGGTGCTCGATACGGCCGAATCATTCGTCGAGGTCCACCGACGAACGGTGAAGAAGGTCCCAGCGCTGAAGGGGCGGGTCGTTGCGTCACTGTTCTTCGAGGAGTCGACGCGAACTCGCCTCAGTTTTGAGACGGCGGCGAAGCGGTTGAGCGCTGACGTGTTGTCACTCGCGGTCGCCTCGAGCAGCGTGAAGAAGGGCGAGTCACTGAGAGACACGATCGCGACGATTGACGCGCTGGGGCTTGACGCGGTCGTGCTTCGACACCGCTCGAGTGGGGCCGCTGAACAGGTGAGCCGGTTCGTGCCTCACGTGCGGGTGATCAACGCGGGCGACGGACTACACCAACACCCCACGCAGGGCCTCTTGGACGCCTTCACGATCCGCCAGGTGCTCGCCGAGCGCCGGGGAGTCACTCCGTCAGACACGGGCGCGACGCTGTTCGACGGGCTCCACATCTTGATCGTCGGTGACATCTTGCACAGTCGGGTCGCGCGAAGCGACATCGACGCCTACGTCACCCTCGGGGCTCGGGTGCGCGTTGCCGCGCCGGGGACCCTGTTGCCCGAGGACATCGCAACGTGGCCGGTGGAGGTGGTGGTCGATTTCGAAGAGGCGCTCGAATGGGCCGACGTCATCGGGCTGCTGCGGCTCCAGAACGAGCGGGGGACCGGCTCCTTCGTGCCCAGCCTGCGCGAGTTCACGACAACGTTCGGCCTCACGGCGGCGAGGGCGCGTCGACTGCACCCGGAGACCTTGCTCATGCACCCGGGGCCGATCAACCGGGGAGTCGAGCTCGACTCCGTGGTCGCCGATTTACCCGCCGCGATCATCGAACGCCAGGTCAGCAACGGTGTGCCCATCCGAATGGCGGTGCTGTACCTCGCCGTCGCCGGTGTGACGTCGGAGGTGGCGTGATGGCAGCGGTCATCGTTCGTAATGGACTGGTTGTCGGCCCCGAGTCGGCGACCGTGGCCGACGTGCTCGTGGTCGATGGTGTGATCGTGGCGGTCGGGGAGGGACTCGACGCGCCCTCGGGATCGCGTGAAGTGGACGCGACAGGGTGTTGGGTGGGACCGGGTCTGGTCGACCTGCACACCCACCTTCGTGAACCGGGCGGCGAGTCGGCCGAGACGATCAAGAGCGGGTCTCGGGCTGCCGCAGTCGGCGGGTTCACCGCCGTGGTTGCCATGCCCAACACCGAACCGGCCCTCGACAACGTGGCACTCGTTACCTACGTCTTGGATCAGGGTTCGCGCGCGTTGGTGGACGTCGCCGTCGCTGGGGCCATCACCCAGGGACGCCAGGGCGAACGGCTCGCGCCGATGGCGGAGCTCGCCGCATTGGGCGTGCGGCTCTTCAGCGACGACGGCACGGGTGTTCAAGACGCCGCGGTGATGCGCCGGGCGCTCAGTTACGCCCGCCCCCTCGGTATCCGTCTCGCCCAGCACTGCGAGGACACGAACCTCGCGGCGGGCGGAACGATGAATGAGGGAGCATTGAGTAGTCGCTTGGGTCTGGTGGGTCGCCCGGCGGCGGCCGAGGAGATCATGGTCGCGCGCGACATCGAACTCGTGCGCCTGACCGGCGCGCCCTTACACTTCTTGCACCTGTCGACTGCGCGGTCCTTGGCCCTTGTCGGCGCCGCGAGAGACGAAGGGTTGCCCGTCACCGTTGAAGTCGCGCCCCACCATTTCACCCTCGATGAATCGGCGTGCGAAAACTACGACGCCCACTTCAAGGTGAACCCGCCACTGCGATCGCGTGACGACGTCGCGGCGGTGCGCGCGTCGCTCGTGAACGGCTTGGCCGATGCGGTC
>JAJZSM010000270.1:0-651 GCA_021849765.1 Actinomycetes bacterium
GATCGCGGCGATCTCGTCCTCGGCCTGGAGGATGATGTAGTTGTTCTTCACCGTGGGCGGGTCGCCCTCGTTCTTACCGGGCACGACCTCGCGGCGGTAGGTCGCGCACAGTCTCGTGAAGTTGTCCATCACCGCCGTCGCCGGGGTGATCGGGTACCAGCCGGCGACTGTGGCCCCGGCGTAGAGGGCGCCGAGCGCCGTCGCGGTGTTGCCGTCGATCAGGATCGAGTCCTTGGTCGCGTCCATCGTCTCGACGTGGAACGGCAGCGGGCAGTCGAAGGTCGCCGTTGCGAAGTCATAGCCGAGCTGTAGCGCCTTCTGGTTGGATTCGCGCAGCGCCTCGTTGCGCGCGAAGGTCTCTGCCAGCAGCGAGCGCACGAGGTCGACGTCGATCCCGAGCAGCGCGACGACCGCCCCCGCGTAGGCGATGTTCTTCATGAGGATCCGCTCGCGCGGCTTCTTGAAGTTGTCGAGGCACATGCGCGCGAGTGGCACGCCGAGGAAGGTGACGTCGTCGCGGATGAGGTCGTCGTCGAGGGGCCAGGACGAGTCGAACAGGAGGTAGCCACCCGAGCGCACCGCCGCGATGTCATCGGCGTAGGTCTGGGCGTTCATGGCGACCATCAGGTCGTACTCGAGCGCGCGCGCGGT
>JAJZSM010000270.1:661-1304 GCA_021849765.1 Actinomycetes bacterium
CGAGGGGAAGAGGTTCTTGCCCGACACCGGGATGCCCATGCGGAAGATCGCCTGCATCAAGAGGCTGTTGGCACTGGCCGAGCCGGTGCCGTTCACGTTCGCCAACTTGACCGCGAAATCGTTGACTCGCACGGTGGGGGCCGCGTCGATGGTCATATCAGTTCCTTCCTTCGTTTGCGGTCAAGGCGACCGGGATGTGCAGCACGCCGGCGCCGGCGTAGGGCGAGATCAGGGTGAACTCCTCCATATCCCAAGCCGCGGTCGGGCACCGCTCGGCGCACAGTCCGCAGTGGACGCAGACGTTCTCGTCCTTGACCATTACGCGACCGGTCTGGGGGAGTGGCGCCGAGACGAAGAGCGCCTGATCGAGGTTGACCGACGGCGCCGAGAGTCGGCTGCGCAGGTCGGCCTCGTCGCCGTTGCGCGTGATCGTCAGGCACTGGACTGGACAGATGTCGACGCAGGCGTCGCACTCGATGCAGGCCGAGGCCGTGAAGCCGGTCTGGATGTCGCAGTTGAGGCAGCGCTGGGCCTCGCGCGCCGTCTGGGCGGCGCTGAAGCCGAGCTCGACTTCGAGGTTGAGCGAGCTGAACCGCTCGGTCAGGTCGACGTGGGTCATCTGCTGGCGCGGCGAGGCGTTGTA
>JAJZSM010000270.1:1314-3182 GCA_021849765.1 Actinomycetes bacterium
AGGGGTTGTAGTCGTTGTGGTAGCGCCACTCGTTCATGCCCATCTTCGCGCTCACCAGGTTGAGCCCCTTCGCGGGCCGTTCGTCGAGCGCGATCCCCGAGCAGTAGTTGTCGATCGAGATGGCGGCCTCGTGGCCGTGCGCGACGGCCCAGATGATGTTCTTCGGCCCCCACGCGGCGTCGCCACCGAAGAAGACGCCTGGGCGACTGCACTGGAAGGTCGTCTCGTCCACGACCGGCATGTCCCACTCGCCGAACTCGATGCCGAGGTCGCGCTCTATCCAGGGGAACGCATTCTCCTGGCCGATGGCCAAGATGACGTCGTCACAGGGCACGACCACCGTGTCGATCGTGGTGGAGTGGCGAGCGCCCTCGTCCCACGCGAGCACGTCGAATTCCATGCCCACGAGCCGGCCGTCTTCAACGATGAAGCGCTTGGGCGCGTGGTTGACGACGATCTCGACGCCCTCCTCCTCGGCGTCCTCGAGCTCCCAGGGCGAGGCCTTGAAGAACTCGCGTGGCCGGCGGGCCATGACCTTGATGTCCTCGCCACCGACTCGCCGTGAGGTGCGACAGCAGTCCATCGCGGTGTTGCCGACGCCGATGATCAGGACCCGCTTGCCGATCGAGTCGAGGTGGCCGAAGGCGACTGATTCGAGCCAGTCGATGCCGATGTGGATGTGCGACTTCACCTCGTCGTGACGTCCCGGCAGGTCGAGCTCCTTGCCCCGCGGGGCGCCGACGCCGACGTAGACGGCGTCGTAGCCCTCGTCGAGCAGGCCGCTCAGGCTCGTGACCGGTGTGTTGTAGCGGATCTCGACGCCGCCGCGGTCCAAGATGACGCCGGTCTCCTCGTCGAGGACCTCGGCTGGGAGACGGAAGTTCGGGATGTTCGAGCGCATCAAGCCACCGGGCTGGTCGAACTTCTCGAAGATGGTGATCTCATAGCCGAGCGGGGCGAGGTCGTTCGCGACGGTGAGCGACGACGGGCCGGCGCCGATCAGCGCGACGCGCTTGCCGTTTTTCTGCTCGGGGATCGGGGCGAGGCGATCGGTGATGTCACCCTTCAGGTCGGCGGTCACGCGCTTCAGCCGGCAGATGGCGACCGGGGTGCCGTCGACACGCCCGCGCCGACAAGCCGGCTCGCAGGGCCGGTCGCACGTACGTCCGAGCACGCCGGGAAAGACGTTCGAGGCGCGGTTGAGGAGGTAGGCCTCGTCGAACTGGCCTTGGGAGATGAGACGGATGTAGCCCGGCACGTCGGTGTGGGCCGGACAGGCCCATTGACAGTCCACCACGCGGTGGTAGTAGTTGGGGTCCCGTACGTCCGTCGGTTCCACTCGGCCCTCCTTCGAAGTCGCCCGAGATGGACCCGCGACTCGATACACGACGACGCAACGGCCAATCTCAGGAGTACTGTACTCGTCCGGATTCCATGCTCGTGGCGCGCGGGTCACCCGCGGGACGCTTGAGTAGGGCCTTTAGTCACTCCCGCTTCGGCAAACATGAAATTTGAGGGCGCGGTAGATGTGACACCCAGAGCTAATACTGATCTGGTGACCACGACTGTCGAAGCGCGCACGCCCAACGCGACGACGAGCACCATGACCCAGGCCTACGCCTACGCCTACGCGTACGACCCGACGCCCGAGCAGGCCAACCTGCTGCGCAGCCACATCGGTGGCTCACGTTTCGCCTACAACACCCTGCTGGGCTTGGTGAAGGACAACTGGGATGAGAACCGGGCGAAGAGGGACGCGGGCGACGAGGTCACGAAGGACGACTACCTCTCCACCTCGCACTTCGACCTGCTCTACCTCTGGGCGGAGAAGCGCGACGATGCGGCTCCGTGGTGGAGTGAGAAGATCG
>JAJZSM010000271.1 GCA_021849765.1 Actinomycetes bacterium
GATCGCCGATTTCACGCCCGCCACATCGGTGACGATGGCCTCGGGATCGTCGAGCTGGTCGAGCACCTGGGCCGCGAGGTCCGCGACGGATCCGGCGGGTGTCGCGATGACCACGAGGGTCGTCTCGGGTGCGGGGTGCGAGTCGGCGACGATGGACAACTCCTTCGCGCGCTCGACGATGTCGGGGGCGCGGTCGCTGCCCGTGACCGTCCAACCGGCGCTCGTGAGCGCTCGCGCGACGGACGCCCCGATGAGGCCCAGTCCTACGACGTGGGCTCGGCGCTCACTCCGGGAGGTCATCGCGCAAGGTTCGTGCGTCACGCAGGTAGACGTGATGGATGTCAGTACGCTGGGCGTCGGTGTAGACGTGCAGCAGCACGCGCACGCACCGCGGCATCGAACCCGGGACCGCGATCTCGCTGGCGCACAGCAACGGGATGTCGCCGAAACCGATGGCCCGCGCGGAGGTGGCGGGGAACGACGACGTCAGGTCGGGCGTGGTGGTGAGGATGACGCTCACGACGTCATCGTGGTCGAGCTGATTGCGGTCCATCAGCTGCGTCAGGAGTTCCTGGGTGGCTTCGGCGATCTCCTCGGGCGTGTCGACCGCACACGTCGTGGCGCCGCGCACGGCTCGAATCTTGGCAGAAGTCATGCAGGCATCGTAGAGGCCATCTCATCGGTCATACCAACGGCCTCGAAGAGTCGACGCACCTCGGCGACTGACAGTTGTCGGTAGGCGCCCGGTGCGAGAGTCGCGTCGTGCAGGGGTCCGATTCGCGTACGAACCAGACGCGTCACGTCGTGACCGACCGCCGCGCACATACGCCGGACCTGCCGATTGCGGCCCTCGTGGATCACGATGCGCAGCAGCCCCTCGCTCACGCGGCTGACCTGGGCCGGGCTCGTGACACCATCGTCGAGTTGCACGCCCTCGCGCAGACGTCGGATCGCGCCGGGCGACGGGTCGCCCTCGACGCGCACGAGGTACTCCTTGCCGATGTGCGAGCTCGGGTGGGTGAGCAGGTGGGCCAGGCGCCCGTCATTGGTCAACAGCAGCAGCCCCTCGGTGTTCATGTCGAGTCGACCGACCGGGAAGACCCGCACCGGCGAGTTGATCAGGTCGAGCACCGTGGTGCGGCCGTGGGGGTCCGAGGCCGTGGTGACCACGCCGTCTGGCTTGTTGAGGAGGAAGTACACGGTGTTCTGCGTGGTCGCCGCCAGCGCGCCGTCGACGCAGATGATGTTGACCGCCGGATCCACGCGGTTGCCAAGTTCGGCGACGCGACCGTCGATGGTCACGCGGCCCTCGGTGATGAGCAACTCACACGAGCGCCGCGATCCGTAGCCGGCCCTCGCGAGGGTCTTCTGGAGCCGCTCGCCTTCCAACTAGGCCCCCTCGGACAGGTCGTCTACGGAATCGCGCAGACTCGCGAGGAGTTCATCGGCGACAGCGACCGGTGCCATGAACTGCTCGATCGGGGGCAGTTCGGACAACGCCGCGAGTCCCAGCCGGTCCAAGAAGAGGTCTGTGGTGCCGTAGAGGATGGATTGGCCCGGTCCCGCCACGCGGCCGCGCTCTTCGATGTAGCCGCGCTGCTCGAGCAGTCGGGTGACCCCGTCCACGTTGACCCCGCGCAGCGCGGTGATCTGGGCGCGCGATATCGGCTGGCGGTACGCGATGATGGCCAGGGTCTCCAAGGCCGCAGAACTGAGTCGGTGCGACACGTCGCGGTTGGCGAATCGGGTGACCCACTCGGCGACGTCGGGCGAGGACTGCATCACCCAGCCGCTCGCCAGCTCGCTGATCGTGAAACCGCGCCGGTCCCGCTCGTACTCCTCGCGCAACGCGCGAAGCGCCTCTCGTACCCGTCGGGCGTCCTGGTCGACGACGTCAGCCAGCTCCTCGACCGAAATCGGCTCTAGGGCGATGGTAAGCATCGCCTCGAGTTTCTGCTCCAGCGACTGTTCATCCCTCATAGGTGTCCACACTTCCTAGTTCCAGTCCGGGCCCGTCATTCACCCAGAGGATCTCGACGTCACCGAAGGTCTGACCCTGGCCCAGGGTCACGTGCCCCATCTTGCATAGCTCGAGCAACGCGAGGAAGTGCACGATGATCTCGATGCGCGTGGTGAGCGTGCCCGTCAACGATCGGAACGACAGGCGTCCGAGTGACGGGAGGCGCTGGGCGAGCGCGACCACGGTCTCGGCGACGGTCACGGCGTCCACCGTCACGTGGTTGAGCCGCACGACCGCGACGGGCTTCTCCTCGATTCCGCGCAGGTAGGCGAGCGCGAGCGCCGACGGGGTGACCCCGGCGAGCAGATCGGGCGGTTGGACTTCGAAACTATCGTCGATCCCTCGGAGCCGTGGAAAGGACCGCCCCGCGCGGTCAAAGAGGGACACGAAGGTGTCGGCAACCGTGGCGTAGGTCCGCAGGTCGAGCAGGCGCGCGAGCAGCACGTCGCGCTCCTCCCAGCCGACGAACTCCTCGTCGGGCTCGGCGTCGTCGCGGCCGGGCAGCAGTCGCTGACTCTTCATCTCCAAGAGGATCGACGCGATGAGCAAGAACTCGGAGAGCTGGTCGACCTCGATGACGAGTTCGTCGTCGCGCAGCGCGGCGACGAACTCGTCGACGATGGGACTGAGTGGGATCTCGAGCACGTCGAGGTCGTGTCGGCTGATCAGTTGCAAGAGCAGCTCGATTGGTCCACTGAACGACGGCGTCGTCACGACGTAAGTCACGGCGCCAGATTACCGGACCTGGTCGGGTTGCGGTGGACCCCTAGAATTGCGAGATGCGCGTCTTCTCGGGTATCCAGCCTTCTGGCGACTTGCACATCGGCAACTACCTTGGCGCGGTCAAGCAGTGGGTGGCGACCCAGTCGACCGACTCGCTCTACTGCGTCGTGGACCTGCACGCGCTCACCCTCCAGATCGACCCCGCGACGCTGCGCGCACAGACTGACGACCTGCTCGCGGTGTTGATCGCGGCGGGACTGGACCCGTCGCGCTGCACGCTCTTCGTCCAGAGCCACGTGCCCTACCACGCCCAGCTCAGCTGGTTGCTCGAGTGTGTGGCCACCTACGGCGAGCTCACGCGCATGACCCAGTTCAAGGAGAAGGCCGAGCGCCAAGAGGGCTACCGCGTGGGGCTGCTCACCTACCCCGTCCTGATGGC
>JAJZSM010000272.1 GCA_021849765.1 Actinomycetes bacterium
GTGGATGCCCTGGCAGAGGTCGGCCAGTCCGACGCCCGCGTAGCGCGCACCGGCGAAGCGGCTCATGACCTGCTCGACGGGCAGGTTGCGGTCGTAGGCGTCCTTGAAGCGTCGCAGTTGGGTTATCAGCGTGTTCCAGCGGCCCCGCGTCGCGCCGATGGTGAAGAGCGCGAGGAACGAGTAGAGCCCGGTCTTCTCGACGATCACCCCGTGCTCGGCGAGATAGCGGGTCAGCACCGCCGCGGGCACGCCGCGCTCGGCGAAGCTGCCCGTGAGGTCGAGTCCCGGGGTCATCACCGTGACCTTTAAGGGGTCGAGCATAGTGAAGCCCGACTGCACGTCAGAAAAGCCGTGCCAGTCGACGTCGGGCTCGATCTCCCAGTCGGGCCGCTCGCCGATCCCTTGGCGTAGCGGTGTGTCGGGTCCCCACACCGAGTACCACCAGCTCTCGCCCAGCTCCTCGCCGATGTGGATGATCGCGCGGCGGAACTCGAGGGCCTCGGTGAGGGCCTCTTCCACGAGGGCCGTGCCGCTCGGTCGGTCCATCATCGACGCGGCCACGTCACAGGACGCGATGATCGCGTACTGGGGCGAGGTCGAGGTGTGCATGAGGAAGGCCTCGTTGAAGATCTGCTGGTCGAGGTGCTCGGCCTCGGACTCCTGGACGAGGATCTGGGAGGCCTGGGAGAGCCCGGCGAGCAGCTTGTGGGTGGACTGGGTCGCAAAGACCAGCGAAGACCCACAGCGCGCGCGGTCGCGCCCGATGGCGTGCATGCCCCGGTAGAAGTCGTGGAAGGTCGCGTGGGGCAGCCACGCCTCGTCGAAGTGCAGCACGTCGATCTCGCCGTCGAGCAGCTCCTTGATCGCGTCGACGTTGTAGATGATCCCGTCGTAGGTGCTCTGGGTCAGGGCGAGCATGCGCGGGGTCACCGACTTGTCGGTGACAAAGGGGCTGGCCTCGATCTTCTCGCGGATGCTCGCCATCGTGAACTCGCGGCGCGGGATCGGGCCGATGATCCCGGCCTGGTTGCGCGTCGGGGTGAGGAAGATCGGGATCGCCCCGGTGAGGATGATCGCGTGCAGCACCGACTTGTGGCAGTTGCGGTCCACGACCACGACGTCGCCCGGGCTCACCATCGCGTTCCAGACGATCTTGTTCGACGTCGAGGTCCCGTTGGTCACGAAGTACAGGTGGTCCGCCGAGAAGATCCTCGCCGCGTTGCGCTCGGCGTCAAAGACCGGACCGGTGTGATCCAGGAGCTGGCCGAGGTCCTCGACGGCGTTGCAGACGTCGGCGCGCAGCATGTTCTCGCCGAAGAACTGGTGGAACATCGTGCCCACCGGACTCTTCAAGAAGGCCGCGCCACCCGAGTGGCCCGGGGCGTGCCAGGAGTTCGCGCCGGACTCGACGTACTCGGTCAACGCGGCGAAGAACGGCGGGGCGATCGCGTCGAGGTAGGTCCGCGCCGCGTGGGCGATGCCGCGCGCCACGTAGTCGTCGGTCTCCTCGACGGTGTTCACGAAGCCGTTCACGTCCTTTAGGGCCGCGAGGGGGATCGAGGTCGCGGTGATCCGCTCGGCGAAGAGGTAGATGGGCACGGTCGCGTTCTTCGCGCGCACGACCTCGACGAACTCGACCGCGCGGGCCTGGTCGAGTTCGTCGGTCTCGTCCTCGGTCGCGCAGTAGACGAAGGCGGCGACGCGACTCGACAGGTCCGCGAGGGTTGCCGCGTCAATGGCGCTGCTGCGGTGCAGCACGGTCATGCCTGTGCGCTCGATCGCGACGGCGAGGCCGTCGGCGGACGAGCCGAGCTGGCTGGCCCGAGCGGGGTCGCCGACGAGCAGGACGGGGAAGTTGACGTTCATGGGGTGACCTCGGCTCGTGGGGTTCGCCGGTGCGACGCGACTGGCCGAGCGGGGCCCGGGCGGCGCGCGTGGTGCGGCGTTCGGGCGGGTCGGCTCATCGTTGCGCCTCCTCGGTGACATCGTGCGACGACGACGCTACCCAGCATAAAAGTCGCACGCTGGCTCGCACAATGCTCAATTCGCGCAATTTACGACGTGATTATGGGCAAATTCGTCACTAGCGTCATACACTTTGTTCGATGACCGACCTCGATGCCCTCGATCGACAGCTGCTCGCGCTGCTGCGCAGTGACGGTCGCGCGCCCATCGCGCGATTGGCCACGGTGATGGGGGTCTCGAGGGGCACGGTCCAGCACCGCCTCGACCGGCTCACCAACGAGGGCGTGATCGCCGGCTTCACGGTGCGCCTGCGCGAGGACGCCGACGCCGAGGTCGTGCGCGCGATGATGGCGATCCGTATCGTCGGTGAGTCGACGGGCTCGGTCGTGCGACAGCTGCGGGGCATGCCCGAGGTCCGCGCGGTGCACACGACCAACGGGGCGTGGGACCTGCTGGCCGAGATCGCGGTCGAGTCCCTACCTGACCTCGACCGCGTGCTCAGCGCGATCCGCGCGATCAACGCGGTCGAGGCCAGTGAGACGAGCATCCTGCTCACCTCGGTCTAGGCGAGCGAGGTGAGCCGGACCGTTCAGCCGACGGCGCCGTTGAGGACGACCTTGCTAGCGGGCACGGCGAAGGCGGTGACGCCCCAGTGGGCGAGGATCGCGTGGTAGGTGCCGTTGGCGATGAGCACGCGGATCGCGGCCTGGATCGCCGTGGCGAGGGCGTGTCCGGTCGCGGTCTTGGCCGTGGCGATCCCGGTCGGGGTCACGTTCACCGCGCTGCCGACCGTCTTGAACGCGCCCTTGGAGGTCGCCACGATGTAGGCGCCGACCTGGGCGTCGACGAAGCCGACGGCGGCCTGGCCCGAAGAGATCGCGATGTTGGCCTCGGTCTGAGTCGGGAACGCCATGACGGTGACGGGCTTGGCCTTCGGGCAGGTCTTGGCGAGCGCCTCGACGTTGGACTGCTCGACGGTGCCGGTCTCGACTGCCACCTTGAGGCCACAGAAGCTCGCCATGCCGTGGAAGGCGACTCTCGAGGATGCCTTGGTGTAGACGCCCTCGCCCTCTTGGAAGTAGTCGATGAAGTTGACTTGCTTCTCGCGGGCCTTGTTGTCGGTGAAGGACGAGTTGCCGATCTGGTAGTGGTTCGAGGCGATGCCGGCGATGATGTTGTCGAAGGTCACGTTGTTGGTGTGGACGTGGGTGCC
>JAJZSM010000273.1 GCA_021849765.1 Actinomycetes bacterium
CCTGCTCCCCACGTTCCAGACGAGTGCGGAGCCGGCGCTTGAGGCGGCCCAGCGCGCCGTCGACTTCGGGCTCGACGGCGTCTTCGCCTACGACCACCTGTGGCCGATGGGTTCACCCCAACGTCCGGCGCTCGCCCCGTTCCCGGTGCTCGCGTCGATCGCGGCGCGTCATGCATCGCTGGTGGTGGGTCCGCTCGTGGCTCGGGTAGGGCTCGTGAGTACCCACCACCTCGTTGCGGCGTTCACGACCCTCGCTACCGTCGCCCCGGGACGGGTGATCGCGGCGATCGGCACCGGTGATCGTCTATCGGCCGACGAGAACCTCGCCTACGGCCTTCCTACACTCGACGCTGCATCCCGGCGGGCGCTCCTGGCTGAGACCGCCCATGAACTAGCGGGGTCGATGCCGGTGTGGTTCGGCGCCGGCGCACCGGCCACCAACGAACTGGCCCACGAGCTTGGCGTCACGGTGAACATGTGGAACGCCACCGTCGAGGCCGTTGACGGCCAAGCCGCCGAGGGGCCCGTTTCGTGGGCCGGACCGGTTCCGACGCCGGCGTCTCGCACGGCTGGTCTGCTCGACGACTTGGCCCGCGCGGGGGCGTCCTGGGCGGTGTTCAGTGCGGAACTCGACCTCGAGGCGTTCCGTGAATGGCGTGCGTCGAACTGAAAAAGTATGGTTCATCAATGGAGTTTCGTCGCATAAACGGGTTGCCCCCGTACGTGTTCGCACAGATCAATGGACTCAAGGCGACCGCTCGAGCCGCTGGTCGCGACGTCGTCGACTTCGGATTCGGGAACCCCGACCTGCCGAGCCCCGATGTCGCCGTGGAGAAACTGGCCGAGGCCGCCCACAATCCCAAGAATCACCGCTACAGCGCAAGCCGTGGTATTCCGAACCTGCGCGCGGCGATGGCGACGCGCTACCGCGAGTTGTTCAACGTCGAGCTCGACCCCGAGACCGAGGTGATCACTACCATCGGTGCCAAGGAGGGCCTGACTCATCTGATGTGGGTGCTACTCGGACCGGGTGATAGCGCCCTGGTGCCGACGCCGAGTTACCCCATCCACCTGGCGGGTCCTGGCTTCGCGGGCGCCACGGTGATCCCCGTACCGATCGTTGACCCGGCGTCGAGTGATCGTGACCCCGGCGATGATTTCTTTGACGCCTTGGCCGAAGCGTGGCAGCGCGCCGAGGTGAAGCCGCGAGTCGTCATCGCGTCGTTCCCGCACAACCCAACCAGCGCGTGTGTCGACCTCAACTTCATGACGCGCCTCGTTGACTTCGCCCTCGAGCACGAGATGATCATCTGCCACGACTTCGCCTACGCCGACTTGGGATTCGATGGCTATCAGCCTCCCTCGATCCTTCAGGTGCCCCGGGCGAAGGAGTGCGCCGTCGAGCTGTACACGTTGACCAAGTCGTTCTCAATGGCCGGTTGGCGCGTCGGGTTCCTCGTCGGCAACGCCGCGGTGGTCGCGGCGCTGACCAAACTCAAGAGCTACCTCGACTACGGCACGTTCCAGCCGGTCCAGATCGCGGCGATCGTCGCGATGAACGAGGCCAAGGACTACCCCAACGAGCTGCGTACGATCTATCAGTCTCGGCGCGACGCGTTGATCGAGGGGTTGGGTCGCATCGGCTGGTCGGTGGCGCCCCCGCGCGGTTCGATGTTCATCTGGGCACCCATACCCGAGCCCTATCGGGCCATGGGCTCGCTCGCCTTCGCGACCAAGCTCATCGAAGACGCCGACGTGGCCACGAGCCCCGGTGTCGGTTTCGGTCACGGTGGTGATGGGCACGTACGCTTCGCCCTCATCGAGAACGAGGCTCGAACGCACCAGGCGATCCGATCACTGCGTCGGGCACTGCCCGAACTGCGAGCCAACTAGTCGCTAGACGCCAGGGACGTCCACGTGCACCGACTCGATCGCCCCGAGTCGGGCGTCGGACACGTGAAAGCGGCTGCTCGTCGGCGCGGTCATCACGAAGAGGGTCGATCGGTCCTCGCCACCGAGTGCGCAGGCGAACGCCGTTTGGGTCGTCGTCGCCGTCGCGGTGACCGCGCCGCCTTCGCGCACCCGCTGGCAGACGTTGGTCGCGGCGTTCGCGAACCAGACCTGGCCATCGGCGTCGAGGCAGATGCCGTCGGGTGCGGCGAATTCGAGTTCGGCCCAGATTCGACGGTCGTGCAGAGTCCCGTCATCGGCGATGGAGAAGGCGCTCAAGCGGCCGGCCATCGTCTCGGCGATGATGAGCGTCGAACCATCCGGTGTGATCACGGCGCCGTTGGGAAAGGCCATATCGGCGACGACCTGGCAGATCGAGCCGTCGGGGCCGAGCACGACGAGGTTGGTGGTCGGCGGTGGCGAGGCGAAGAGGCCCTCGATGCCGTCTCGCGCGATCACGTCGTCGAGGTCGAAGCCGAAGTTGCCGACGTAGGCGATGCCGGAGGTGCCGGTGGTGAGGTCGTTCGCCCAGAACCCGCAGAAGTCACTGATGTCGGCGTGGACCGCGGTACCGGTCGGACCGACGCGAAGCACGAGGTGGTCGGTCATCGAGACGCACAGTTGGTCGCCGTCGGGTAGCCACGCGAGCCCGGACGGCTGACCCGGGACCTCGAAGGCGAACTGCTCGTCACTCCCGTCGGGTGCGATGGTGAACACGCCGTGACGGTAGAAGTCGCTGAACCAGAGTCGTCCATCGCGCCAACGAGGGCTCTCGCCGAAGGCGAGTCCATCTCGGATCCGCGTCGTCTGGTAGGTCGGCATGTTCCCCCTGACTAATTCGTAATTCACGCCCGCTCGACAGCGCGTAACCACGAACGATACGCGTTGTCAACCGCCGATGGCTCACTTGGCTCGAATCGCCGATCGCTGCGCCAGCGGTCCTCGAGCGACTCAAGTGATGGCCAGAGTCCGCCACTCAGTCCGGCGAGCGTGCCGGCGCCTCGAGCGGTCGCCTCGAGTGACGCACTGCGCACGACGGGCAGGCGACAGCCAGTCGCTTGAAGTTCGAGCAGCAGGTCCATACTCGCGGCGCCACCGTCGGCGCGCAGTTCTCGTAGGACGAGGCCCGAGGACGCAAAGGCGTCGATCATCGCGCGCACCTGGTGCGCGAGGGCTTCGACGAGGGCACGGGCGATGTGGGCGCGTCCGGTGGCCTGACT
>JAJZSM010000274.1 GCA_021849765.1 Actinomycetes bacterium
CTAGCCCCACGAAACCCTAGCCCACGCGGGCCTGATGTTTAGACCAATCCCCCGCCCGGCGCCCGAAGTCCCAGGTGTGCGTACGCACGGTCGGTGGCGAGGCGTCCCCGTGGGGTTCGGATAAGCAGGCCCGCGCGCAGGAGATAGGGCTCGTAGGCGTCCTCGATCGTCATCGCCTCCTCGCCACACGCGTGACTCAAGGTCACCAGACCCACCGGTTGAGCACTGAATTGGCGACAGAGGAGGCTCAGAATGCGCCGGTCGAGCTTGTCAAGTCCCAGGTCATCAATGCCAAACAGCGTCAACGCCTCCTGCGCCACCGCCGCGTCGATCGTGACGATCTGGTTCACCGCGGCGAAGTCGCGCACGCGTCGAAGCAGCCGGTTCGCGATCCGCGGGGTCCCGCGACTTCGCGAGGCGATGGCGAGTGCGGCCTCAGTACTGATTTCGATTGCGAGTAGGCCCGCCGAGCGTTCGACGATTGTGGTCAGTTCGTCGTCGTCGTAGAGGTCGAGCTGACCGACGAAGCCGAAGCGGTCCCGCAGCGGCGCCGCCACCAATCCCGTCCGGGTCGTCGCGCCGACCAACGTGAAGTTCGGCAAGTCGAGTCGGATCGACCGGGCCGACGGTCCCCGCCCGATCAGAACATCGAGGCGCCGGTCCTCCATCGCCGGGTACAACACCTCCTCCACCGATCGATTGAGCCGGTGGATCTCGTCGATGAACAGAACGTCCCCGTCGTGCAGGTCAGTGAGCAGCGCGGCCAGGTCACCCGGGCGCGTCAACACCGGACCCGAGGTGATCCGAAGGCCCGAGCCCATCTCGTGGGCGACGATCGAGGCGAGCGAGGTCTTACCGAGGCCCGGCGGGCCGGCGAAGAGGAGGTGATCGACCACCTGGCCGCGCGAACGCGCCGAACCGAGCACGATCTCCAAGTGTCCGACGAGGTCTCGTTGTCCGACGAAGCCCCCCAGCGAGGTCGGGCGAAGGGACGCTTCGCTGCGACGTTCGGGCTCGTCCGCCCCACCCCTAACGAGTGGTTCCTCGGCGTCGAGGTCGATATCGCGGCGGCTCACGTGCGCCCCAGATACCCGAGCGCCACTCGTAGCGCCGCGCTCTCATCCTCGGGCAGTTCGACGCCGTTGAGCTCGCGGATCTCGGCGAGACCGTAGCCAAGCCGCCGCAGCGCCTCTTCAATGGCACCAGGAACCGAGCCCGCGGGAGCCACCGCCGGGCTATCGATGGTGACCTTGCCGTGCAGCTCGAGCACGATCCGATTCGCGGTCTTGGTCCCGATTCCGGGGATCGAGGCGACCATCTTGTGATCGCCAGACTCGATGGCTGCGGCGAGTACGTTCATTGGCATCGTGCGAAGCGCCGCCAGCGCCGTCGAAGGACCGACCCCCGGTGTCGCGAGGAGTTGAGCGAAGAAGGCCCGCTCCTCGAAGCTTGTGAAACCGTAGAGCACGATGGCGTCGGCGCGAACGACGGTGTACACCGCCAGGTCCACCGAACTGTCCACACCGGGCGGCTCGTTCGTCGCGACGTGCACCTCGTAGCCAACGCCGGCGACGTCGACGATGGTCGCCCCCGAGTCGAGATTCGCGAGGACCCGTCCACTGATGAAACCGATCACGACGCGGCCCCGCTCAACCGGATCTCCGTGCGACAGGTCGTGAAGTACGTGATCGCCAGGGCCAGAGCGTCCGCCGCGTCCGCGGGTTGGGGAATCGCGCGCAGCCCGCACAGTCGCGCGACCATGCCCTGGACCTGCAGCTTGTCCGCGGCGCCGTACCCCGTGACCGCGAGCTTCGCCTCCTGGGCGGTGAACTGGCGGACTTCGATGTTCCGAGAACCGGCGAGCGCAACCGCCACACCGCTCGCCTGAGCCACCGGGATAGCGGTTTGGGCGTTTCGCTGGAAGAACACCCGCTCCACGGCGACCGCATCGGGCCGTAACTCGTCAACGAGCGCGCTCAACTCGACGAGCAGCTGGCCGAGGCGAAGTTCGACACGGTCGCTGGCTCTCGTCTCGATGACGCCAGCGCGAATTGCGCGAAACGACTCTGGTCCGCGCAGCGAGCCGTCCACAAGACCGAAGCCGCATCGGGTCAGCCCCGGGTCGATGCCTAATACGAACATATGTTCGATTGTATCGGCCGCGCCCGTACGAACGTGGAACCGTTCAGGCAGTTATTCGTCGAAGGTCGCGAGGATCTCGTCGGGGATGTCGAAGTTCGCGTAGACGTTCTGCACGTCGTCGTGATCGTCGATGGCGTCCACGAGGCGAAGGATCTTCTTAGCCTCGGACTCATCGGCGACCTCGATCACCGTCTGAGGCACCAGAGTCAGGTCAGCGCTCACGACCGTCACCCCAAAACCTTCCAGCGCGTCTCGAACCTTACCGACCTCGTGGGGCTCGGTGATCACCGTCGCCGAGTCCGAGGTGGTCGTGAAGTTCTCACCGCCCGCCTCGAGCACCCATTCGAGCATCTGGTCCTCGTCGACGGGGCCCTTCACTTCAATGATGCCCTTACGGTCGAACTGCCAGGACACCGCGCCCGGTTCGGCGATTGACCCACCGTTCTTGGAGAACAGGTGCTTGATCTCGGCGCTGGTTCGGTTGCGGTTGTCGGTCAACGTCTCGACGATGACCGCGATGCCACCGGGCGCGTAGCCCTCGTAGGTGACCGCCTCGTAGCGAGCGCCTTCCAGCTCACCGGTGCCGCGTTTGATCGCGCGCTCGATGGTGTCGATGGGTACCGACGCCTCTCGCGCCTTCTGGTACATGGTGCGAAGGCTCGCGTTGGCGGACGCGTCGCCGCCACCCTCGCGCGCGGCGACCTCCACCTGGCGGATCAACTTGGCGAAGACTTTGGCGCGGGCGCTGTCCTTGGCGCCCTTGCGGTGTTTGGTCGTCGCCCACTTCGAATGGCCGGACATAGTTCCTCCTGCCCCGTTGGGCGTTGCAATGCTATCGGAGAACGAGCGAAGTCCGGGTCAACGCCCCGTGAACGCTCACTCGTACCACCGATTCAGATCGCGGCGAGGAACAGCTCGTGGATAGCGCTACTGTCGGTCAATTCAGGGTGGAACGAGCAACCCCACGCGGCGCCCTGACGAACGAGCACCGGTGTCGACCCCGTGCCGTGGTCATGGGTG
>JAJZSM010000275.1 GCA_021849765.1 Actinomycetes bacterium
CATGGGCATGGGTGAGCCGTTGGCGAACTACCGGGTCACCGTGGAGGTCGTTCGACGGCTGCACGACGCGCGGGGTCTCAGTGCGCGACACCTGACGGTCTCGACCGTCGGGGTCGTGCCGGGGATCGAGCGCCTCGCCCAGGAGGGGCTGCCGATCACCCTCGCGGTGAGCCTGCACGCGGCCAATGACGAGACCCGTGACTCGCTCGTGCCGCTCAATCGGCGCTACCCACTCGCGCGGCTCTATGACGCCTGCGAACGGTGGGTCGACGCGACGGGGCGACGCATCAGCTTCGAGTGGGCCCTCATCGACGGCGTCAATGACACCGACCGGGCGCGCGACGAGTTGGTGGACTTCGCGTCGGGTCTTCGCGCGCACGTGAACCTCATCCCGCTCAACCCCACGCCCGGCTACCTGGTGCGCGGTTCGACGCCCGAGCGGGTGCGCGCGTTTCGCGACGGACTGGTCGCGCGCGGGATCAACGCGACCGTTCGCAACACCCGCGGCCGTTCGATCGACGCGGCCTGCGGCCAACTGGCCGCGGTCACCAACGCGAAGCGATCGGTGACGATCCGTTCACGCCGAGTTGTGCCAGAAGGCCGGTCGCCAGCGCACCAGTAGCCAGGCGCCGACGATGCACGCGAGTCCACCCGAGATGATCGAGAACTCGGTGGAGACGAGGCTGGCGACCGCGCCGGACTCGAGGTCCCCCAGGCGCGGCCCGCCGGTCACGACGGCGAGCTGGATCGCCGAGATGCGGCTGCGGTACTCGTCAGTGATCGCGTTCTGCAGGATCGTGTTGCGCAGCACCGTCGAGATGACGTCGGCCGCACCCGCCACCGCGAGACAGCCCAGGCCGATCGCGATGACGTGGACCGCACCGAAGACCGCCATCGCGCCGCCCCAGAGCGCCACGACCAGCACGACGAGTCGGCCGCGACGGCGAACGTGGGCGATCCAGCCCGTCGCCACGGCCATGACGAGGGCACCGACGCCCGGCGCCGCGTAGAGCAGGCCGAGCACGCGGGGCCCGCCGTGGTAGACGGTGAGCGCCACTGCCGGGAAGAGGGCGCGCGGCAGACCGAAGACCATGGCGTTCAGGTCGATCAGGTAGACGGCCTGGGCGGTCGGGTTCTCGCGCACGTAGCGAAAGCCGTCGCGGATGGCGCGCAGCACTGCGACGCCGCCGTGGTCCCCGCTCGGGGGGATCGGGGCCATGAGCGAGGTGGCCGCGGCCAGCACGGCGAAGGTCCCCGCGTCGATCCAGTAACACGACGCAAGCCCGACCGCGGCGAGCAGCACGCCGGCGATGGCGGTACCGACGATGGTCGCGGTGTTCACGATGACCTGGTTGATCGAATAGGCAGCCACGAGTTCGTCACCGTCCACGAGCAGCGGGATGGTCGCGGTCCGAATGGGACCCGCGAAGCCGCCGGCGCCGGCGGCGAGGGCCGCGAGCACGAGCAGCGCGACGAAGTGACTCCGGGTCAGGTTCGCGTTGAGGGCGAGCGCGCCGCTCAGCAGTGCGAGCACGACCGAACTGAGCACGAAGAGATGTCGACGGTCGTAGCGGTCGCCGAAGGCGCCACCCCAGAGTGACCCGGCGATCAACGCCGGGAGCTGGATGAGGCTTGCGACACCCACCCAGAGACTGGAGTGAGTCTCCCGGTACACCTGGTAGGGAACGGCCACGACGGTGAGATTGCTGCCGAAGAGCGAGACCAGTTGACCGGTCACGAGGAGGCGGAAGTCACGGTGGTGGCGAAGCGGTCCGACGTCCACCCAGAGCCGAGCCATCCACGTATGGTACGGGTTGCTGTTGCTTCGACGATCAAACGCGGGCCCTGCTGGGGCGTGTCACGACGAGCCGATCTCGTTGTCGATGATGTCGTTGAGTTCGAGCCTTCGACATAGTGTTGCACCACCGAGCAGGAATGGTGAGGTGGCTACGTAGCGCGGCCCTCGGGGCTAGCGAGGTCCGAGACCGCACAGGGCTCGTTACAGGCCATCAACGGCGCGTGGATCCGGTTCTTTCGCATCACGCGGCGCTCGGGGTGTAGGCGGAATCGAGCTCGTTCACGCTCGGCCAAGACCCACGTGTCGATCGTCTCGGTCTTCGCGGTGAGTCGCCAATCCCTTCGCCTTTCGAATGTCGGCGATGTCGACGTCTCAGCCGTGCAGCTCGAGGGTGGCATGAATGAAACGCGCATCGTTCATGAACTCGATTACCCCATGGTCGGGGAGATCAAATCGTCCGACACCGGTGACCGGGTGGCGTAGCCCGTCAGCGTCCAGAGCATTGCGTCACGAGGCTTTCGACTGAGATCGAGTCTTGCCTGCAATCATGTCGTTGACGTCCTTCCGGTTTATTCCCGATGAGGACCCACGTTCTCGTCGGGGGAGCCTCGTTCATGACAGGCAACCGAAATGACGACTTTTGTCGGCGCGTCGGAGTTACTTCGGTCTCGAACTCGCTCTGGGGCGTAGTTGGCGCCCCGCGCTATCCCGAAGTTGCCGAAGTGGGGTACGGGACTATTGTTTCCGAGGGCCGGGCTGAAGGAGAGTCAATGATCAGTGACGAGCTTGTCCAACTGCTCACCCCCGAGGGCGAGCGAATCCCCCACCCCGAGTACGGCAGCGAACTCGGGCGTGACGAGATCTTCGGTTTCTACCGAGACATGGTGATCGTGCGGCGACTCTGCAACGAGTCGACGTCGCTCCAACGCCAGGGCCAGTTGGCGCTGTGGGCGCCCCTCCAGGGCCAAGAGGCGGCCCAGATCGGTGCTGGTCGGGCGCTCGCCCCGATGGACTTCTCCTTCCCGAGCTACCGCGAGCACGGTGTCGCGTGGACTCGCGGGGTACCACCGCGCGACATGTTGCGGATCTTCCGTGCGACCACGTCCGGGGGCTGGGACCCCCAGCAGTACCGCCACTCAGTGCCCATGGTGGTGCTGGGTGACCAGACGCTGCACGCTGTCGGCTACGCGATGGGCATTCAGCGTGACGGCGCCGAGGAGGCGGTCATGACCTTCTTCGGCGACGGCGCCTCCAGTCAGGGTGACGTCCTCGAGTCCTTCGTGTGGGCCGCGTCGTTCAACGCCCCGGTGGTGTTCGTTCTGCAGAACAACCAGTGGGCGATCTC
>JAJZSM010000276.1 GCA_021849765.1 Actinomycetes bacterium
GGATGGCTCAGCGACGGCCCGTAAGGCGTCGTAGTCGTACAGTTCCTCAACGTCCTCGTCCGACGCCGTCACGACGCACGGGGCAGATAGGGCTCCCACAGCGGATGTGAGTCGGGCAGGTAGCGCCATCGCCACCAGAGGCCATCGGGAACCCGCGGCTCAATCTGCAACCGCCATCCGAGCTCTTCGAGCAGTCGATCACCCTTTTGCATGTTGTGTCGACGGCAGGCAGCGACGACGTTCGTCCACGAGTGCTCGCCACCGCGACTGCGTGGCACGATGTGGTCGATCGTGTCGGCGTGCTCGAGGCAGTATGCGCATCGATACCCGTCGCGAAGCAGCAGGGCTCGGCGAGTGAGCGGCGGTGTGCGCACCTTCGCCGGAAGCTTCACCATCTCACTGAGTCGCACGATCGCCGGAATCGGGACCGCGATCGACGCCGACCGGAAGACGATCGGGTCTTCGTCAGTGGCGATTGGCTCGGCGCGACCACCCAAGACCAGGACGACGGCTCGGCGCTCGCTGACCAACTGGAGAGGCTCAAAGGTGGCGTTGAGCAACAAGACGCGGCCCACCGGCCCAACCTACCCTCTGCTCCGCTGATGATGCGACCATCTCGCCGCCTCAACCACCTCGCGGGGATCGAGGCGCGCCGTCGGCGAGCCATCGAAGGTGCTCAGGCGGAACCGCCAATACGCATCGTCGGGAACTGGCAGGTACGGCGCCCGCCGCCACCACCGGTTTCGCCGCATCGCCCACGCGCCAGCGATCACCAGGGGTAGGTCTCGGGGGTGCGTCGCCAAGTATCGACCGAACTTCGGCGGCCACCACGAGCTCATGACGCGACCCCGAGCCAGGCGACGTACGCCGCGCCGAGGAGTGGACCATCGGCGTCCGGTCCGGATGGTTCCATGTGCAGGTCCGTCGTGTAGGGCATGGCCGATACGTGGGTCGCCGCGGCATTGGTACTGGCGAAGAACTCGTCGGCGTAGCCGAGGGCGAACGAACCCGCACAGCCCGCGCCATCGGCCGCGACGTCCTTGCCCGTTGGCAGCGTGCCGAGCATCGACACGGGTCCAGCGGCAATGTCACCGTCGTGCGCGAGCACCAGCCGACGACGTTCGTGCAGGGTCCCGTCAGTAGCGGCCAGCGCCACATCAGTCTTGGTCGCGCCAATGTCAACGGCCAGCTCCGGGGCGCGGCACCGGTCCCCCGAGGGGATCACTGGTCTTTATTACGTTGGCGCGACAACCAGTCGCGAAGCGACCGCGCCCGTGGGCTCTCGGTCGTGTGCGTCTCATCACCACGAATGTGACGCGTGAGATCCTGCCAGGACGCGCGGCCCAGCAGCCGAGCGTTGCGCTCAATGACGATGGCCGAGATGAACATCAGGAGCACACCGCCGAGTCCGATGACGATGGATCGCGAGAAGAACAGGACCAAGATGGCTAAACCAACGACGAAGCCGGCGGCGCCCCAGCGAACGCGACGGCCACCGTGCGAATAGACGTTGGTTTCGCGCACTGACTTTGCGAATCGGGGATCTTGCTTGGAAAGCGACTCTTCAAGCTCGGCCAAAATCCGCTGTTCGTGCTCTGACAGTGGCATCGCTTCCCCTTTCCGTCTCGGAATTATCGTACCGTCTTGTTGTCAAAGAACGCACGTCAAGTTCTCACCCGTGGCGACGACAGGAAGGTTTATGACTCAACTACACGTCGCCGTGGTTTGCACGGGAAATATCTGTCGCTCGCCAATGGGCGAGGTTGCACTGAACCACCTGCTCGCAGCGACCCCGACGTTCGGACCGCTGGTCGCGGTGAGTAGCGCGGGCACCGCCCGGTGGCACGTCGGGTCACCCATGGATTCGAGGGCGCGACGCGCGCTCGATCGGGCCGGATTCCCTGAACCGGGCTCGCGAGCGACCTACGCCGATACGGCGTACCTCGATCGACAGGACCTCGTCTTGGTGATGACTCGCGAGCACCGCGTTGACGTCCTCGATCGCCTGACCAACCCGAACACCGAGGTCGTAATGGTTCGCAACCTCCTTCGCCCGGGACTCGACCTCGACGTAGCCGACCCCTACTACGGCACGGATGACGACTTCGACGCGTGCCTTTCGCTTCTGACTCAAGCCGGCCAACGACTCATCGACGGCTGGCACGTAAAGTTGGGCCACCCGTGAGCAGGGAATCGGAACCGCAGTGACCGAGCCGGGTGGAACGCTACGACTGCTCGACCGAGACGCTGCGCCAGCCTTCACCATGGTCGGCAATGAACCCGATCGGTTACGAGCGCATCGTCAACCTCGGCTGGCGGAGTCGCGTTGCGAAAGACGTCGGGCTCACCTCGCCCCACGACGTTGCGGCCTCGATTCTGATGGCGGTGCTCTTCTTTGGCGTTGGGCTCGAACTGGCCCGCGAGCGGCGCCGGGGAGCCCTGGCGCACTGGCGCCACGCGGCAGCACCGGTCCTCGCCGCCGTCGGCGCGATGACCGCGACTGCGGCGCCGGCGATCGTAGTGGGCTCGGCGCCTCGACCATCGCCGCAATCATCGGCGCAATCATCGGCGCAATCGGGCCACGCCGCCTCGCCAACTCGCGGTACGGTCGTGCCGGCGGAGGGGATGCGTGAAGACACGACTGACAGAACTGCTAGCGATCGACGTTCCGGTCATGCTCGCCGGCATGGGTGGTGTCTCCTATAGCGCACTGGTCAGCGCCGTCTCGCGCGCTGGCGGTTTCGGGTGCCTCGGCGCATCGACGATGACCAGCGACGAGCTGGTCGCCCAAATCGCCGAGGTTCGCGCGGCGACCGACCGCCCGTTTGGCGTTGACTTGCTCACCGCGTTCCCCGAGTCGCTCGAGCGAAACGTCGAGCTCTTGATCGAAGGTGGCGCGACGGTCTTCGTCGCAGGTCTGGGCGTGCCACGCCCCGTCATTGACACGTGCCATCGACAAGGCGTGCTCGTGATGTCGCTGTGTGGCAAAGTGGAACACGCCCGTCGCGCGCTCGACAGCGGCTGTGACGCCGTTATCGCCCAGGGTACCGAGGCTGGTGGCCACACCGGCTCAGTGGCCACCATGCCACTCGTCCCCCTCGTGGTCGACGCGGTGGGCGATTCGATTCCCGTGGTC
>JAJZSM010000007.1 GCA_021849765.1 Actinomycetes bacterium
GCGACTGGTGTGGGACAAGAAGCCCACGTCCACACTCGAATGGGATCTGCCCAACGCCAAGTGGTTCAGCGACGGCACACTCAACGCCAGCGTGAACTGCGTCGACCGCCACGTCGCCGAAGGTCGCGGCGACAAGGTCGCCTACTACTGGGTGGCCGACGCCGACGGCGAATCGCGCACCATCACCTACGGCGAGTTGCAGAAGCTGGTGGCCAAGACCGCCAACGCGCTCATCGAGCTCGGCGTGAAGAAAGGCGACCGGGTCGCCATTTACATGCCCATGATCCCCGAAGCAGTGATCGCCATGCTCGCCGTGGTCCGTCTCGGCGCTGCGCACTCGGTGGTCTTCGGTGGCTTCTCGGCCGACGCGCTCTCGAGTCGCATCCTGGACTCGGACTGCCGGTTCGTGATCACCGCCGACGGCGCCTTCCGTCGCGGTGCGCCGAGCCCGCTGAAGAGCGCAGTCGACGAAGCCTTGCAGAGCTGTCCCGACGTGAAGACCGTGCTCGTCGTACGCCGCACCGGCGGCGATGTCCACTGGGTAGAGGGGCGCGACTACTGGTGGCACGATGTTGTGGACCGTCAGAGCGACCAACACACGCCCGAGTACTTCCCGGCCGAACACACGCTGTTCTTGATGTACACGTCGGGAACTACCGCCAAGCCCAAGGGGATCTTCCACACGACTGCGGGTTACCTCACCCAGTGTGCGGCGACCTACCACTACATCTTTGACGTGAAGCCCGAGACCGACGTGCTCTGGACCGCCGCGGACATCGGCTGGATCACCGGGCACAGCTACATCGTCTACGGCCCACTGGTGCTCGGCGCAACCCAGATCATGTACGAGGGTCTGCCCGACTCGGGTGGACGCGACCGTTGGTGGCGCATCGTGGAGCAGTTCAAGGCGACGGTGCTCTACACCGCACCGACGACGATCCGCACGCTCATGAAGTGGGGCGAAGAACTGCCCAAGGGTCACGACCTGAGCAGCCTGCGCCTCCTCGGGACAGTCGGTGAGCCGATCAATCCCGAAGCGTGGATGTGGTACCGCGAGAACGTGGGGCGCAACAACTGCCCGATCGTGGACACCTGGTGGCAGACCGAGACGGGCGCGATCATGATCACGCCGTTGCCGGGCATCACTGCGACCAAGCCCGGTGCGGCGATGACGCCGTTCCCTGGTATCAGCGCCGACGTCGTGGATAACGAAGGCAACTCGGTGGGCAACGGTGAGGGTGGCTACCTCGTCATCACCGCACCGTGGCCGTCGATGACTCGCGGCATCTATGGCGACCCCGCTCGGTTCAAGTCGACCTACTGGGACCGGTTCCCCGGCATGTACTTCGCCGGTGACGGTGCCAAGCGCGACGAGGACGGCGACTTGTGGCTACTCGGACGCATTGACGACGTGATGAACATCTCTGGTCACCGGCTCTCGACGACCGAGGTCGAGCACGCCCTCGTCGGTCACCCGGCAGTGGCCGAAGCGGCAGTCGTCGGCGCCACTGACGACACGACCGGTCAGGCCATCGTGGCCTTCGTAACGCTGAGGCTCTCCGCCGAGGACGCTTCGAAGGACCAGTCCCACCTCGTCGAGGAGTTGCGTCAGCACGTGGCTCGGGTCATCAGCCCGATTGCCAAGCCTCGGCAGATCATCCTGACGCCTGACCTGCCCAAGACCCGGTCCGGCAAGATCATGCGCCGCCTGCTACGCGACGTTGCCGAGAACCGCTCGTTGGGCGATGTCACGACCCTCATGGACCCGACCGTGGTTAACATGATCTCGGGTTTGATGCAGGACGAGGGCACGAGCGAGGACTAAAGCGCTTTGAAGCAACGATGCCCCGGGGATTATCCCCGGGGCATCGTTGTCAGGAGTCGAAGCCGATGCCGAAGAGGTCCATCATCTTCAGCCAGAGGTTTCGCTTGCCCTCGTGCTCATCGGCGTGCTTCAGCGAAGCCTGGGTGAGCCGGATGAACAGCCACTTGAAAGGTTCGGGCGGGAAGGGGAGTGGTTTCTTTCGCACCATGGTGAGGCGTGTGCGCTCGGTGTCGATCCCGTCGAGCAGGTCGAGCATCGTCTCAGCACCGAAGCGCGTCGACCCGACACCCAGACCGGTGAAGCCGAGCACGTAGGCGACCTTCTCGTCCATCGCGGTACCCCAGAAGGGGGAGAACCGGGTGCAGGTGTCGATGGCACCGCCCCAGGCGTGGGTGAACTTGACATCGGATAGTTGGGGGAACGTCTCGAGGAAGTGGCTGGCGAGCGTCGCGTAGGTCTCGGCGTTGAACTCGTACTCACGACGGACTCGACCGCGGAAATTGTAAATGGCGTCGTAACCGCCCCACACGATCGATCGGTCGTTGGTCAGGCGGTAGTAGTGAAACCGGTTGCCGGCGTCAGCCACCCCTTCTCGACCGGCCCACCCGATCGAGGCCATCTGGGCGTCGCTCAGTGGTTCGGTGACCAGCTGGAAGTCATAGACGGGCACCACGTACTTACGCACGCTGCGAAGCAGCGAGGGGAAGACGTTCGTGGCGAGGGCGACCCGCGCAGCGGTCACGGCACCGTAGGGGGTATGGACCCGAACGGCGTCGTCCACGTCCTCGAGCCACTCGACGCGCGAATTCTCATAGATCGTCACCCCGAGCGACTCGCACGCACGTTCGAGACCCCAGACGAGTCGAGCCGGGTCCACCAGCGCTGTACCGTCGGGGTCGAAGATGGCGCCCTCGTAGATCGGCGAGTTCACCCGTGCGCGCACCTCGTCACGAGACAGCACCAGCACGTGGTCGCCCATCTCGTTGCGTAGTCGCGCCTCTTCGACCATGTCAGCCATCTGCCACGGGGCGAGTGCGACGCGCAATTCTCCCGTGCGCTCGAAGTCACATTCGATTCCGTAGCGCTCGATGGTCGCCTCGATCGCGTCGAGGTTCTCACGTCCGAGTCGCTCGATGACCGACATCTCATCGGCGAAGCGGCGCATCCCGTTGTTGAAGCCGTGGGTCAGCGAGGCCGAACAGAAGCCCCCGTTGCGCCCCGATGCACCAGCGCCGGTCTCGTACTGCTCGACGACGACCACGTTTCGCTCGGGGTCACGCTCCTTGGCCAGCAACGCGGTCCACAGACCGGTGTAGCCACCACCCACGACGCACAAGTCCGCGCCAACCTCACCGATGAGCGCCGAATGCGATGCGGGCTCGAGCGGATCCGAGTCGAGCCACCAGAGTTCCGGTTGCACGTCGGCTAGATGACGAAGGACGGAAGGACTCTTCTTGTCCATGACGTTTCCAACCTACGGTTGGAATCACCCTCTCTGAGAACTACCTCTTTCGCCCAGTGTCCAGACGAACGCCAGTGTCCAAACCAGCCTCTGCCCGTAGAGTCTACCAAGCCGAGGTCATCGAGGGCCTACCCGTGGCGTACCGTTCGCGCCCGATCCAGCTGCGCTGGCCACGCAATGACCTCGCCCAGGCTTTCGGCCGCGTTGAGCGCCCAACGCGGATTACGCAGGTAGGCCCGCGCCAGCATGACCGCGTCAGCTCGACCCTCGGCGATGATCGCCTCGGCCTGGGCCGCTTCGGTGATGAGGCCCACCGCGCTCGTCGCGACGTTGGCCTCGCGGCGCACCGCTTCGGCGAAGGGCACCTGGTACCCCGGAGTAACGGGAATGTGTGCACCAGCCACGTTGCCACCCGACGAGACGTCGACGAGATCGACCCCGGCCGCGCGCAGGAGTCGTGCGAGCGCGATGGTCTGGTCGAGGTCCCAACCCCCGTCAGTCCAGTCGGTCGCCGAGAGACGCACGAACAGCGGTGCACCGTCGAGGCGGGCCCGAACTGCCTCGACCACCTCGAGGAGGAACCGGCTTCGATTCTCGAAGGAGCCGCCGTAGCGGTCCTCGCGGTGGTTCGACAGTGGTGAGAGGAACTGGTGAAGCAGGTAACCGTGCGCGGCGTGGATCTCGACGAGGTCGAACCCAGCCGCGCGCGCGCGGCTGGCGCCATCGGCGAAGTCCTCCACGAGTCGCTCGATCTCATCGACCTCAAGCGCCCGGGGCTCGGGGTAACCCGCGAAGGCGATCGCGCTCGGCGCCACGGTCTGCCATCCACCCTCGTCGAGGCCCGCGTGGGCGTGGTCGGCCCAAGGGGCGAGGGTCGAGCCCTTGCGCCCCGCGTGGGCGAGCTGGATGCCGATTGTCGCATCGTGCTCGTGGGCGAAATCCACCACGGGACGCCACGCTTCGACCTGTTCGTCGTTCCACAGGCCCGGACAGCTGAGCGAGATACGACCGGCCGGCTCGACCGCGGTCGCCTCGGCCATGATCAGCCCGGCCCCACCGGTGGCGAAGACGCCGAGGTGGACGCGGTGCCAGTCGCCGACCACACCGTCCTCGGCCGAGTACTGACACATGGCGCTCACCCACGCGCGATTCTTCACGGTGCAGCGACCGATTGTGATCGGCGAGAAGAGATGAGACACGCGACGTCCTTCACTATGAGTTGAGTCTCAAATCTACCGGTCGCCTCGGCGGGATTATGCACCAGGTGGGCCTCGGTAAACTAGTCCGAACGAATTTGACCGGTAAGGAGACTCGTGCGTATAGCGAACGTTGATGGCCGTGCGGTGATCGTCCTCAAGGAGGGTTTCGTAGATATCGCGGCAGTATCGAACGGGCAATTCGCCTCCTCGACGCGTGAGGTACTCGCACAACTCGCAGACCTGCAGTCGTGGTTCTCGCTCGAGTCACCGGCAGTCACCGAAGTGATCGCTGTCGACGAGCTCGAGCGAAGTGGGCGTCTCGGTCCTGTGGTGGACGCTCCGAGTCAGATCTTCGCCGTCGGACTCAACTACCGCACCCACGCCGCCGAGATGGGCCTCACGCCACCGTCTCAGCCGATGATCTTCGCGAAGTTCGCGTCGTGCCTGGCGGGTGCGAACGCGACGTTCCCCATCGTCTCCCCGCGTACCGACTGGGAGGCTGAGCTCGTGCTCGTCGTCGGACGCGGTGGGCGTGACATCGCCGTGGGCGATGCGCTGGACTCGCTCGCCGGCTACTGCGTGGGCCAGGACGTGAGTGACCGTGACCTGCAGATGTCCGGCTCACCTGCGCAGTTCAGCTTGGGCAAGTCACATCGGAACTTCGCACCCGTCGGTCCGTGGATCACCACGCGCGATGAGGTGCTCGACCCGAACGACCTCGAGATCGAGTGCCGAGTGAACGGGGTGACGTTCCAGGACTCGACCACCCAAGACATGGTCTTCCACGTGCCCGAGATCGTCTCGTACGTCTCGACCGTTTGTGAGCTGCGACCCGGCGACCTCATCTTCACCGGTAGTCCACACGGGGTTGGCCAGGGTCAGAAGCCACCGGTTTTCCTGCGCTCCGGTGACGACGTGGTGACCACGATCGCCGGCCTCGGCACGCTTCACAATCACGCCGAGTAGGCCGCGGCGCTCGACGACCAGCGAGGCTGATGCCGACACGAAACAGTCGTGACGCCTTCAATTAGCACGCGTCGCGAATCCCGTCCCAACGCTTCGGTGCTCGAAACACAGTCCCGCAGGGCAGCGCGGACGACAACCTGGTCGGGCTGGGGAGATTTGAACTCCCGATCTCTCGGCCCCCAGCCGAGCGCTCTAGACCAAACTAAGCCACAGCCCGTGAGCGTTCCATGATAGCCGGTCGGTCTAGGCCGACTGGCGGTGCGCCCCGTGCGGCTGGTCGGGATTGGTGAGCCACGCTCGAGCTTCGAAGAGGAAGGCGACCGTCTCGCCGGTGGCCTTGGCACGGAGCGCCTCAAGGATCCGCTCATCGAGGGCATTGAGCAATTCGGTGTTTGACATGTCTCTCCTATCCACCGGCGACTGCCGTCACTATCTCGACGATCGAACCGTCGTCGATTGTCGTCGATTCCCACCGGCTCTTGCTGACCACTTCGCCGTCGATCGCGACCGCAATGCCGCGATCGTTAATTCCCAGGGTGTTCAAGAGCGCTCGCACGGTTCGTCCCTCGAGGTCGTGCTCCACACCGTTCACTGTGATCACGATGGTTTGATCGCGCTGAGGGCGTCCAGGGCCGCCAGTGGGGCAAGGGTGACCCCGTGGCGATAGTGGCCCGACGACCACGACCAACCGCGCTCGTCGAGTGGGACGAAGAACGGCCGAAGGTCCGTCGTGGCCGGACGCAGTCCATTGCGGATCTCGAGCAGGGGAGCGGCCTCCAACTCGGGCACGACATCGAGCCCATCGCGCAGGAGTCGCTGAAGTTCGCCGACCTCGACCAAGGGCTGGGACTTCTCCTCGGCCGTGGCGCCGAGCACGCAGTAGCCACCCGGTCGGCTGACCATGTAGAAGGCACGACCTCGCACGTAGGCCCGTACGGTGGGCAGCGCACTGCGGTCGAGGCTCCGTACCCGAACCGTCACGCCGCGCACCGGACGAACCGTTGGCGACTTGGGGACCGTCAGCCCGTCGGGCAGTCCGTGTGCACCCGTCGTGACGACGCCGTAGTCCGCGAGTGTGCGTCCCGTATCGGTCTCGACCTCGACGCCCTCGTCACTCGCGCTTGCGAGGCGTACCCGCTCACGCACGAGCCGTACACCTAGGGCTTCGTTCGCCTCCATCAGGCACGAGACCGCCTCATCGGGGTCGAGCCACCCGTCATCGGCCATCACCAGGCCCTCGCTGATCCGCGTCGTGAGGCCCTCAAAAAGCTCGGGCTCGCCATCACGCGTGACGGCGCGCATCGGCGCACCGAACTCCGTGGCCACGGAGCGGAACTGATCGATGAGGCGACGATCACTCGCGTCCCAGCCGACGATTAGCGTGCCGGTCTGCACGATGGCGACGTGTCGGCCGGTGACCGCTTCGATCTCGGCGGCCATCTCGCGCCAGGCGTCGATCGCACCGCGTTGAAAGCGGTAGTTCGCTTCCTCACCGGGCGCGATCTCGGCGGTCGGCGCAATCATGCCGGCGGCGGCGTAGGTCGCGCCCGAAGCCGGTTCGGGATCAAAGAGAGTGACGGCGTGACCGCGTCGCGCCAGTCGGAAAGCCGTGGCGAGGCCGATGATCCCGGCGCCGACGACCACTACGGAAGGGTGTTCGTGTGTCACCCTCTCAGCGTACGTCGCAGGCGTCGCTTCATTCTTCGGTATAGTGGCCTCGGGTCAGCGCTGCCCCGTTAGGTGACGCTATGACAAGAACCCTCTACGACCCTTCTTTCGAGCATGACGCGTGCGGCGTCGGGATGATTGCGGACTTGACACGCCGTCCGAGCCACCAGACCGTCACCGACGCACTGACGATTCTCGAGAATCTCGAACATCGCGGAGCCACCGGTGCCGACCCCGATTCGGGCGACGGCGCGGGGGTCCTCCTGCAGATCCCCGATGCGGCGATACGGACGTGGTTCGACGCCGTGCCGCCCATCGGCGAGTACGGGGTCGCCCACTGGATGATCGAGCGCACGCGCGACGTTGAGGGGGTCCGTGGTGCCATCGCCGACGCCGCATTGCGCGTGGGCCTGACGAGCCTCGGCTGGCGCGAGGTCCCCGTCAACTCGTCAATCCTCGGCGCGACGTCGGCGGCGAGCGAGCCGAGTTTCGTCATGCAGCTGTTTCGAGGTGTTGAGGCGATGTCGACGCGCGAACTCGAGGACGCGCTGTTCTGCCTGCGTCGGCTCGTCGAACACGCCGGGGGGGTGTACGGCGCCTCGTGCTCGACGAACGTCTTGATCTACAAGGGCATGTTGAGTGCCCCTCAGCTGCGTCGGTATTTCCACGACCTCACGGACCCGGCGTTGCAATCGGCCGTTGCCGTCGTGCACAGCCGTTTCTCGACGAACACCCTGCCGCGCTGGGAGCTCGCCCAACCGTTCCGCTACATAGCCCACAACGGTGAGATCAACACCATCCGCGGCAACCGTAACTGGATTCACGCACGCGAGACGACGCTACGCGCTCCGACGCTGCCCGTCGACCTCGGTGAACTCACGCCCATCATCACCGAGTCAATGAGTGACTCGGCGAGTTTTGACGAGGTCGTCGAACTCCTGGTGCGCGGTGGGCGCACGTTGCCTCACGCCATCCTCATGATGATCCCCGAGGCGTGGGAACGCTCCACCGCCATGGATGAGCGACGCCGCGACTTCTATCGTTATCACGCCGCGCTGATGGAACCCTGGGACGGTCCCGCGTCGATCACGTTCTGTGACGGCACGGTCGTTGGCGCCGTGCTCGACCGCAACGGCTTGCGACCGGCTCGCTATTGGGTGACCGACGACGACCGGGTGATCTTCGCGAGCGAGGTCGGGGTGCTGCCCATCGATCCGGCGTCGGTGATTCGCAAGGGTCGCCTCCAGCCCGGCCGCGTCTTCCTCGTCGACCTGGCCGAAGGTCGCATCGTTGACGACGACGAGGTCAAGTCCGAACTGGCGGGCCGCGCCCCCTACGGCGAGTGGCTCCGCGACCAGCAGGTGACCCTCGAGGACCTCGACGCGCGCCCGATGCTGCTGCCCAGTTACGCCTCGGTGCGCCAACGCCAACGGAACTTCGGCTATAGCGACGAGGACCTACGCCTGATCATGCGCCACATGGCCCAGGTCGGTGAGGAGCCAATCGGATCGATGGGCTCTGACAGCGCGCTACCGGTCTTGTCGCAACGCCCCCGGTCAATCTTCGACTACTTCAGCCAGCTCTTCGCACAGGTCACCAACCCACCCCTCGACGCCATCCGCGAAGAGCTCGTCACCTCGACGCGCGTCACCATCGGCGGCGAAGACAATCTGCTGAGCGAGTCTGCGACGCACTGCCACCAGATCGTGCTGCCATCGCCGGTACTGAGCATCGAGGACCTGGCGAAATTACGCTACGTGGATGAGAACGACCACGTCGACGGTTTCTCACCGGTCGCCCTCGACGGTCTGTTCCCCGTCGAGGGGCCGACTAGTGACGGCGAGCGTCTCGCCGCCGCCATCGAAGACATCGCCGATCAGACGGTGGCCGCCGTGCGCGGGGGCGCCAATCTCGTCATCCTCTCAGACCGCAACACGAGCGCGTCCCACGCGGCGATCCCGAGCCTCCTGCTGGTTTCGGCAGTCCACCATCGACTCGTCGACGAGCACCTGCGCACGCGCGCGGCGCTCATCCTCGAAGCAGGTGATGTCCGCGAAGTGCACCACGTCGCGCTGCTCGTGGGCTTCGGGGCGTCCGCGGTATGCCCGTACCTCGCCTACGAGACGATCGACGCGCTCGTGGACCGAGGCGACATCGACCAGCGCACCGCCTACGAGGCGCGCTATCAGTACGCGAAGGCCCTCACCAAGGGTCTCGTGAAGGTGATGTCCAAGATGGGCGTGAGCACCGTAGCGAGCTACGTGGGCTCCCAGTTGTTCGAGTCAGTCGGGCTCAACGAAACGCTGCTCGCGAGTTACTTCCCGGGCTTCGCATCGCGGGTGGGGGGCACCGACATCGAGCGCATCGCGAAGGACCTCTTGACATGGCACCGCGCCGCCTACGCGACCGAGTCGCCCACCGAGGCGCTCACGAACGCGGGGGAGTACCAGTGGCGTCGCGACGGCGAACTACACCTCTTCAACCCCCACACGGTCCAAAAGCTCCAGCACGCCACCCGCGAGGGTCGCTATGACCTGTTCAAGGAATACACGACGCTCGTGGATGACCAGACGCGCGGGCGCATGACGTTACGTTCGCTGCTCGAGCTGCGCCCAGCGCCCACGCCGACGCCCCTCGACGAGGTCGAGGGCGTGTCGTCGATCGTGCGGCGATTCTCGACCGGCGCGATGTCCTACGGTTCGATCAGCGAGGAGGCGCACACCACCCTCGCCATCGCGATGAATCGGCTCGGGGCCAAGTCCAACACCGGCGAGGGTGGCGAGGACGAGGATCGGTTCGACACGAGCGATCCACGCCAGAACCGTCGCTCCGCGATCAAGCAGGTCGCCTCCGGTCGATTCGGCGTGACCAGCCGGTACCTGGTAAACGCCGACGACCTCCAGATCAAGATGGCCCAAGGCGCCAAGCCCGGCGAGGGCGGCCAGCTCCCCGGCTCCAAGGTCTACCCCTGGATCGCGGCGACACGTCATTCGACGCCGGGCGTCGGACTCATCTCACCGCCCCCGCACCACGACATCTATTCGATCGAGGACCTCGCTCAACTCATCTACGACCTGAAGAACGCGAACGACCGAGCCCGGATCCACGTCAAGCTCGTCAGTGAGCAGGGCGTGGGGACCATCGCCGCGGGCGTCGCCAAGGCGCACGCCGACGTCGTGTTGATCTCGGGTCACGACGGGGGGACCGGCGCGGCGCCGCTCACGTCACTCAAGCACGCCGGCACGCCGTGGGAGATCGGCCTCACCGAGGCTCACCAGACCCTCGCCGCCAACGGGCTACGCAGCCGCGTCGTGCTCCAGGTCGACGGCCAGTTAAAGACCGGCCGTGACGTCGTGATCGCCGCCATGCTGGGCGCTGAGGAGTTCGGGTTCGCCACCGCGCCACTCGTGGTGTCGGGCTGTGTGATGATGCGCGTCTGTCATCTCGACACGTGCCCTGTGGGCATCGCGACCCAAAACCCCGTCTTGCGCGAGCGCTTCACCGGCAAGCCGGAGTTCGTCGAGCACTTCTTCGAGTTCATCGCCACCGAGGTCCGCGAATACCTAAGCCAGCTGGGGCTGCACAGCCTGGATGAGCTGATCGGCGACCCCTCGCACCTGATGGTCGATGAACGCGCAGCGGCCGAGCACGGTGTCGACCTCTCAGCACTGCTCCACGCAGTGCCCGAGGAACAGCGTCACCACCGAATCGGCCAGGACCACGGGCTCGAAGACGCTCTCGACTGGAAGTTCTTTGACGCCGCGCTTCTCGCCGCACGCGAACGAACGCCCTACGTCTACGAGGGCCGAATCGAGAATGTCAACCGCACGGTGGGCACCCTGACCGGCAGCGCCATCACGCGCCTCCTCGGCGCCGAGATTTTGCCCCAGGACACCATCACACTGCGCCTCGAGGGGTCGGCTGGTCAGAGCCTCGGTGCCTTCTTGCCCCACGGCATGACGATCCGCCTCTTCGGGGACTGCAACGACTACGTGGGTAAGGGCCTCTCGGGCGGACGCATCATCGTCCAACCGCCGAGTGAGTCGGTCTTTCTGCGCAGCGAGAACATCATCGCGGGCAACGTGATCGGCTACGGCGCAACCTCGGGCGACCTCTTCGTCAGCGGCGTCGTGGGTGAGCGCTGCGGCGTGCGCAACTCGGGGGCCACGATCGTCGTAGAGGGAACGGGTGACCACGCCGGCGAGTACATGACCGGCGGCGTCGTGGCGATCCTCGGCGACGTCGGTCGGAACCTGGCGGCCGGTATGTCCGGGGGCACCATCTACCTCTACGACCCGCGACAACGCGTCTATGACGTCCTGAACGCCGGGGTCTACGAGGTCGACCCCCTCGAGTTCGACGACGAGGCGACGCTGCGCACCCTGCTCGAGCACTATCGCGTCGAGACGGGCTCGCCGGTCGCTGCGCAGATCCTCGAGACGTGGCGCGTGGCGCGAATGGACTTCGTACGCATCGAGACCTCGGAGTACCAGCGCGCGAGGGACGAGCAACGCAATGGGTAAGCCCACCGGATTCCTCGAGTACCCCCGCCGTGGACCGGCCTACCGGCCCGTCGCCGTGCGCCTGCGCGATTGGCGCGAGGTCTACGAGGCCCAGAACGACGACGAGATCGCGGTGCAGGCGGCACGGTGCATGGACTGCGGCATCCCGTTCTGCACCCAGGGCTGTCCGCTCGGCAATCGAATCCCCGTCTTCAACGATGCGGTCTACCGCCAGCGCTGGGACGTCGCGGCTGCCCAGCTCTTTGCCACCAACAACTTCCCCGAGTTCACCGGACGGCTCTGCCCAGCCCCCTGTGAGTCGGCCTGTGTGCTCGCCGTCGGCGACCAGGCGGTCACGATCGAGCGCGTCGAGTACGAGGTCGCCGAACACGCCTACGCGCTCGGCCTGCCCGTGCAGCGCGTGCCGTCACACGAGAGTGGCCGGCGCGTCGCGGTCGTCGGGTCGGGACCCGCCGGGCTCGCCGCCGCGGCCCAACTGCGCGCCGCGGGCCACGCCGTGACGGTCTACGAGCGCGCCGACGCCATCGGCGGGCTGTTGCGCTACGGGATACCCGCCTTCAAGCTCGAAAAGGCCGTGCTCGACCGCCGCCTCGAGGCCATGGTCGACGCGGGAATCACCTTTGTCACCTCGAGCACGATCGGCCCGGCGGGCACGTCGCTCACTGTGCTGCAACAGCGCTACGACGCGGTACTGCTCGCCGTCGGATCGACCACGCCACGGCTCATCCCGGGACCCGGCGCGGCCCTTGAGGGGGTCATGCCCGCCATGACCTATCTCGAGGCGGCGAATCGGGCGGTCGCGACCCAGGCCACGAGCCCGATCGACGCCCACGACCGAGCCGTCCTGATCCTCGGCGGCGGTGACACGGGTGCGGACTGCCTCGGCACCGCCCATCGCCAGGGCGCGCGCTCGGTGACCCAGATCGAGATTCTCGAGCGCCCGCCAGACCACCGACCGGCCGATCAGCCCTGGCCCACGATGCCGCGGATCTTCAAGACCACGTCGGCGCACGACGAGGGCGGCGAGCGGGTCTTTGCCACCGAGACCGTCGAGTTCCTCGGCGACACGAAGGTGACCGCGGCGGTGCTGACCCACCGCGATACCGGCCAGTCCGAGACCATCGAGGCGGACCTGGTGCTGATCGCCGCCGGCTTCACCGGACCCGAGCTGGCGACCCTCGGTCTCGCTGACGCGTCCCTCGTGACCGAGCGCGCGACGTTGCGAGTCGATGATGCCTGGCGCACGACCGTCGACGGTGAGGCGCCGGTCTTCGCGTGCGGTGACGCCGTACGCGGACAGAGCTTGATCGTCTGGGCGATTGCCGAGGGGCGCAGCGCAGCCGCGGCAATCGACACCCATCTGATGGGCGAGACCGACTTGCCCGCGCCCGTGGCGCCCTATCGTACTTCCTGGTAACACGAGTCCCTCGGACTTTGTAGCATCGTCCCAGGGGAACGGAGACGACATGAAGAGCACGATGCAGGACTCGCCACTGGTCATCAGTGGCATTATTCGACACGGCGAGTGGATCTACGCTGACAAGACCGTCTACACGGTGACCGCCACCGGTGTCCAGGAGGCGACCTTCACCGAAATCGCGAACCGCGCCGAGCAACTCGCGGCGGCGCTGCGACGACTGGGGATCGGTGACGGGGACCGTGTTGGGACCTTCATGTGGAACAACCAAGTCCATATGGAGGCGTACCTCGCCGTGCCAGCCATGGGCGCGGTGCTGCACACCCTCAACATCCGGCTCTTCCCCGAGCAGCTGGCCTTCGTGATCAACCACGCCGAGGACCAGGTCATTATCGTCGACCACACCCTGATCCCACTGCTCGCCAAGGTGCGCGACCAGATCCCCACGGTCAAGCACATCATCGTCAACGGCCCCGACGAGAGCGGCGCGCTGGGCGAGACCATCGACTACGAGGACTTCATCGGCGCCGAGTCCCCGGGCTTCGTCTGGCCCGAACTCGACGAGAAGTCCGCGGCGATCATGTGCTACACGTCGGGCACCACGGGCAATCCCAAGGGCGTCGTCTACTCGCACCGGTCGATCTGGTTGCACTCACTCGCCTCGACGAGCGCGAACTCGATCGGACTGTCCGAGAAGGACCGGTGCCTCCTCATCGTGCCGATGTTTCACGTCAACGCATGGGGCGCCGTCTACACCGCCTTCTTCGCCGGCACCGAGCTCATCATGCCCCAGATGTTCCTCCAGGGTGAACCAATCGTGAAGATGATCCGCGAGCTGCGGCCCACGATCTCACTCGGCGTGCCCACGGTCTGGAACGACGTCTTGCGCGCCGCGGAGAACGACGCCGACGCCGACTTCTCCTCGATGCGCGGGATCCTCGCCGGCGGTTCGGCCGTGCCGCGCTCGATGATCGAGACCTTCCGCGAGCGCTACGGTCGCAACATGGTCCAGGGGTGGGGGATGACGGAGACGAGCCCGCTCGCCGCGGTCTCGATCCCACCGGCCGGTACGCCGCCGGAAAAGGAGATCGACTATCGCGCGAAGGCTGGCCGCGTGGTCGCCGGTGTCGAGATGCGCATCACCGACGACGACGGCTCGGTCCTGCCCAATGACGGTCAGACCGTAGGCGAGTTCGAGATCCGCGGCCCGTGGATCACCGGTTCGTACTTTGGCGTGGACGCCCCCGAGCGGTTCCACGACGGGTGGCTACGCACCGGCGACATCGGCACGCTCGACCACGAGGGCTTCATGGTGATCAGCGACCGTACCAAGGACGTGATCAAGTCCGGTGGCGAATGGATCAGCTCGGTCGAGCTCGAGGGGACCGTCATGGCTCACCCGGCCGTCTTTGAGGCCGCCGTCATCGCCGTGCCCGACGACAAGTGGCAGGAGCGCCCCCTGTGCTGTGTGGTGCTTCGACCGGGGGCGAGCGCGAGCGCGACGGAACTGCGTGACTTCCTCGCCGCGCGCGTCGCCAAGTGGTGGCTGCCCGAGCACTGGACCTTCGTTGACTCGATCCCCAAGACCAGCGTCGGCAAGTTCGACAAGAAGGTGCTGCGCGCACAGTTCGCCGCGGGAGAGCTGAACGTCGAGACCCTCGCGTCGTGACGTCCTTCTCGGCGATCGCTGACGAGATCGCGGTGCTCGAAGAACGCGTGAGCGACGCCGTGTTCGATGCGGTCCGAGCGCAGTTGCGTGACGATGACTCGGCGCGTGATGTCGAGCGCCAACTCGCGCGCGTGCGACGGAGCCTGCAAAAGGCCGAGGCGATCCTGCGGGGACTGCCGGACTAACGGTGCTTCACGCGGTCAAAGGGCTACCTCGGCTGTGAGCGGCGGAACTTCACGCCTGGTCGCGAGCTGGACGTCTCGCCGGCCGGCCCTCTCGTCGGTGTTGCCACGCTGAGGGTCGGTGTGCCGATCAACCCAGATCGTTAACGGCGTCGATGAGCCGACGAAGCTCGACGTAGCGACGACCGTCGAAGTCGAAGGTCAGGGCGTTCGCCTCCGCCCGCAGGCCCTCACCCGTGGCGAATTCGGGTACGCGGTGCTCGAGGATAACGCACTCTTCGATCGTGAGCGGACGTCGCAATCCGATCCGCCCGCGCCCCGAGGACAACGTGAACTCGGTGAAGTTGGTGTAGAAGTGGTCGATCTCGCCCTCAACCTCGTCCAGTGAGTGGCAGCGCTTGAACAGAACCGCCGCGTCCTCATCGAGATAACCCGTGTCTATGACCGACTCGTCGATGAACCGTTGCCACGACTCCCAGTAGGTTCCCTCGGCGGTGTCAACCAAAAGCACCGGTGCGGGTCCGCTTTTTCCGGTGTGCAGCAGCGTGAGGATCTCGAAGACCTCGTCCATCGTGCCCAGCCCGCCGGGGAAGAACACGAAGGCCAGCGACTCTTTGGTCAGTGCGACCTTTCGCGTGAAGAAATACTTCATCTCCACCAGTCGGCTCTCAGCGTCGACGTAGGGATTGGAGCTCTGCTCGAAGGGCAACGTGATGTTCACGCCGAGGGTGTCGTCGAGTCCGGCCCCTTCGGCCGCGGCCTGCATGATCCCGGGTCCGGCGCCCGAGACGGTCATCCAACCGCGCGCGGCCATACGCGCACTCAACGATCGCGCCATCGCGTAGAGGGGCGAGGTTGCCAGCGTGCGCGCTGAACCAAAGACTGTGAGCTTCGGTCGATCACGCCACGGTGAGAACAGGCGCGCGGCGACGAGCAGTTCGCGCATCGCGGTTGCGGCGACTCGAAGGTCGCGCACGTCATGACCCGACTGCACGAGTAACGAGACGTCCTCGAGCAAGTCACGGACCCGCGCTACTTCGACGTCACTGGCGATGTCGACCAGCCCACTTTCGCTGAGGAAGGCCTCCACGGCCGGGTCGGTCACAGCGCCTGATAGAGCGTGCTGCGTTGGATCAACGGCCGGCCGAGTGGGGCGACAAGCTCGTGCAGGTGTGCGACGTCGAGCTCCTGACCATGCACGGCGCCGGCCGCGCGTGAGATGTTCTCGTCCATTAGGGTCCCGCCGAGGTCGTTCGCTCCGGCACCGAGTACGCGACGCACGCCGTCGATGCCCATCTTGACCCAGCTGACCTGGATGTTGTCGATCAGGGTCGCGTAGTGCAGTCGCCCGACCGCGTGGATGAGGACGGCCTCACGGAACGTCGGGCCCTTGCGTGCTCGACCGCGTAGGAACAGTGGCGTCGCCATGTGGACGAAGGGCAGTGGGACGAACTCGGTGAACCCGCCCGTCTCGAGCTGCAGGTCGCGTGTCACGAGCAGGTGGGTCGCCCACTGTTCGGCACCCTCGACTGCGCCGAACATAATCGTGATGTTCGAGTGCAGACCGACGTGGTGAGCGGCGCGGTGCACGTCGAGCCACTGCTGGGTGTTGAGCTTGTCCGGGCACAGGATCGCGCGCACGTTGTCGTCGAGAATCTCCGCAGCCGTGCCGGGTAGCGTCTTTAGGCCTGCGTCTCGGAGTCGGGTCAGGTACGACTCGAGGTCCTCGTTGTTGCGCCGCGCGCCCTCGAAGACCTCAAGGGCACTGAAGGCGTGGATGTGCATCGTCGGGGACGCCTCGCGCACCGCGCGCACGACGTCGAGGTAGTAGTCACCGTCGAAGTTCGGGTGAATGCCGCCCTGGAGGCAGACTTCGGTCGCACCGCGCTCTTCGGCTTCTCGAACGCGTTCGGCGATCTCGTCGAGTCCGAGTAGGTACGGGTCACCGCGTAGGTTGAGCGAGAGCGGACCCTTGGAGAAG
>JAJZSM010000277.1 GCA_021849765.1 Actinomycetes bacterium
AGTTGGCACTACAGATCGCGCGCGCGGCGATCAAGTGGGCGGACCTGTCCACCGAGCGCCAGCGCGACTACGTCTTCGACCTCGAGCGCATGGTCAGCTTCGAGGGCGAGACTGGCCCCTACCTGCAGTACGCGCACGCCCGCCAGCGATCGATCTTGCGCCGGGCGGAGAGCACCTGGTCCTTCGAGGTTGCCACCTTCGCGCTGGCTGAGCGCGCCGAACGTGACCTGGCTCTGGGCCTAGTGGCCCTGCCCGAGGCGCTCGAAAGCGCCCTGGTGCTCTCGCAGCCCCACAAGCTCTGCACCTATCTCTACGATTTGGCCCAGCGCTTCACCGCGTTCTACGAGGCGTGTCCCGTGCTCACGGCGCCGGGGGACACTCGCGATGAGCGCCTCGCGCTCTGCGAGCTCTCGGCTCGCACTTTGGCCACGGGGCTCTCACTGCTCGGCATCGACGCGCCTGATCGAATGTAGTGCTTGCTCCCAGGAGACTCACAGACTTCACCCAGAGGGGCCCCAGGAAGCTCTCTTAGCCTTCGGGTCGCGGCCGGTTCCCAACCGGCGTGAAGGGATTGGTCTCATGGTGAAGATGCCGGTAACGCGTGCGGCCCTGGTCGCCGCCCTCGTCGTGGGAGTGGGTTCGTTGCCGATGGCGGCCGGAGCCAGTTCCCGTGACCATGCGAAGGCACGATCGAGTCTCTCGGTGAGCGGCACGGTGGTCGCCACCAACGCGAGTCGTCACACTCTCGTCGTCGCCCAACACAACTCTCTGACGACCCTGCGCGTGAAGTCGGCGAGCGCGACGCACGTGGCCGTCGGTAAGCACGTGCTGGCCCGCGCGACGCGCCTCAGCGACGGCACTGACCGAGTTCTGAGCATGCGCGTGCGTGGCGTCCAGCGTCGCGTGCGCTTCCACGCGGTGGTCGTCGCCGCGAGCGCGACTTCGCTCACGGTCTCGGGCGGCAACAGCGTCGTCACGCTCGCGCGCACGGCTCGCCGGGCTCACGACAGCGGTTCATCGAATCCCACGGGAACGCCCGGGGTGGGCGAAATCGTCTCGGTGGACGCGCAACTGGGGAGCCAGGGCTTCGATGACCTCAGCACCTCCACCGTCGGAACTGCGTCGCTCATCTCACTCGAAGGCACCCTCAGCGCCGTCTCGGCTACCAGCCTGAGCATCACGAGCGAGGGCGGGGTCACCACCACGGTGAGCATTCCTTCGAGCATCACCCTGTCCTCGATGATCCAGGCGGGTCAGGAGGCCGAGCTCATGGCCAGCTACAGCACGGGAGCCTTTACTCTCGTGACGCTCTCGGTCGACAACTCGGCGACGGTGGCCAGTCAGGGCGTGAGTCAGTTCGGCAACGAGAACCAGATCGAGGTAGAGGGCTTGGTTGTCGCGTCCTCCACGACGAGCCTGACCATTCAGCCCGGTGACGGTGCCTCGCCGATCACGCTCGTCGTTCCCAGCACTGTCGACCTCTCGAACGCGACCGTCGGCGCGTTCGTGCACGCGCACGCGACTCTGGTGAACAACGTCCTCACGTTGACGGAGATCAGCGTTGAGGACTCATCATCCATCGAGTCAACGACGACCGAAGTTGAAGGTGTCGTCGTGACCAACGCTGCCGGCACCATGACCATTCAGACCGAAAACTCGGCCACCCCGGTGAGCATTACCGTGCCGACGACCATGGACGTGTCGGCCGCTATTCCGGGCGCTCGCGTGCACGTGGTCGCGAGCATCGATCCGTCGACCGGCTTATTGACTCTCGTACGCCTCCACGTTCAACAGCCCGAAGGCGACATGTCCGGTGCAGTTGTGCTCGAAGGCTCGGTCGTCTCTGTCACCCCTGCCGCCTCGGCGACGACGGCTGCCTCGTTGGTCATTCAGCCCGGTGACGGAGCGGCACCGGTCACGGTGAGCGTGGCGTCGGGAGTGGACCTGACGGGCATCGTCGCGGGCCTGCAAGTGAAGGTGGCGGCGAGCCTCGTCAGCGGTGTCCTCACTGCATCGTCGGTGAAGGTTTCGGACTAGCCCTGGCACGCTGTGCGGAACCGGCGGCGAGCGGCGCCGGTTCCGCGACTGCGCCCGCGGGAGGCGTCCCCCTGATGTCGCGAGATGTGACGACCTAGTCTGGTCCCGAGGCGCGTCGCGCCGCCCGGGGGGGGGAATCATGAAGGTCAAGGCCGCCGTCGTCAGCGAACTGAACGGTCCGTGGCGCACTGAGACGATCGACATCGACGAGCCGCACGCCTTCGAGGTGAAGGTGAAGATGGCCTTCTCAGGCATGTGCCACTCCGACGAGCACCTGCGTACCGGTGACATGGCCCAGGATCCGATGGTGCTTGAGATGATCTCGGGCCGGCCCTCGATGTTCCCGATCATCGGCGGACACGAGGGCTCGGGTGTCGTCGAGGAGGTCGGCGCCGGCGTCACCAACGTCAAGCCCGGCGACCACGTGGCGGTCTCCTTCGTGCCCAGCTGCGGGCGCTGCGACTTCTGTGCCACGGGTCGTCAGTACCTGTGCGACATGTCCGCGACCACCCTCGCCGGGCCCATGATCTCCGACGGCACCTGGCGTCACCACCTCGACGGCGTCGAGCTCAACCGCATGGCCCAGCTCGGCACGTTCAGCGAGTACATCGTCGTCCACGAGGCGTCCCTCGTGCCGATTGCGCCGTGGTTCGACCTGCGCGCGGCGGCTCTGATCTCGTGTGGGATCTCGACGGGGTTCGGTTCGGCGGTGAACCGCGGCGGCGTAAAGCCGGGCGACACCGTCGCGGTGATCGGCTGCGGCGGCGTGGGCTCGGGGGCAATTCAGGGCGCGCGCGCGGCCGGCGCGCGCGCGGTCATCGCAATCGACATCGACGAGTCCAAGGTCGAGCGGGCCCTCAAGATCGGTGCGACCCACGGATGTGCGTCGACGTTGGACGCGGCGTTTAACATCTTGCCCGAGCTGACGATGGGCAAGAACTGCGACGTCGTGATCATCACGACGGGAGTCCTTTCGAGCGAGCTCGTCGAGCAGGCCCGCGCGATCACCGCCAAGGGCGGCGTCGTCGTG
>JAJZSM010000278.1 GCA_021849765.1 Actinomycetes bacterium
GGAACGACGCGATGACGACCCGCGGCTTCACCTCGGCCCGTTGCCACGCTTCGGCCAGTGCGTCAAAGAAATCATCGCCGGGGTCGCGATCGCTCGACGCCGGGTCAACGATCGGCACGGGGATCACGGTGGCGCCCGCGAAGCCTGGACCCGCCAAGTGGATGGGGTAACTCGGCGTCGGTACCAGGGCGCTGTCACCGGGTCCGAGCAGCACCCACATCAGGTGGGTGAGTCCCTCCTTAGCACCGATAGTGGTAATCACCTCAGTCTCGGGGTCGAGCTCGACGTCGAACAACTCGCGGTAGCGCGTCGCCATCGCCGCACGCAGGTTCGGAATACCACGGCTCGCGCTGTAGCGGTGGTTCTTCGGATTGTGGGCGGCCTCGGCCAGCTTCTCCACAGCAATATCGGGGCTCGGCAGGTCGGGGTTCCCGAATCCAAAGTCGACGACGTCACGACCGGCGGCTCGAGCGGTCGCCTTGAGTCCATTGATCTGAGCGAACACGTACGGGGGCAATCCGTTTATGCGACGAAACTCCATTGGTGAACCATACTTTTTCAGTTCGCCGCACGCCATTCACGGTACGCCCCGAGGTCAAGGTCCGCACCGAGCACCGCCCACGACGCACCCGCGCGGGCCAAGTCGTCAAGCAGATTGGCCGTACGCGACGACGGCGAAGGAACGGGTCCGGCCCACGAAACAGGACCCTGACGGGCCTGGTCCTCGACGGCTTCGACGGTGGCGTTCCACATGTTCACGGTGACACCAAGCTCGCGGGCCAGTTCGTTGGTGACCGGCGCACCGGCACCGAACCACACCGGCATCGACCCCATCAGTTCGTGGGCCGTCTCGGCCAGGAGCGCTCGCCGGGATGCGGCGTCGAGCGATGGGAGACCGTAGGCGAGGTTCTCATCGGCCGATAGACGATCACCGGTGCCAATCGCTGCAATCACCCGTCCCGGGGCGACGGTGGCGAGCGTTGAGAACGCCGCGACGAGGTGGTGGGTACTCACGAGCCCCACCCGCGCGACGAGCGGCCCAACCACCAGCGATTCGTGACGCGCGGCGATCGACGCGAGGACGGGAAACGGGGCGAGCGCTGGACGTTGGGGTGAGCCCATGGGCCACAGGTGGTCGTAGGCGAAGACGCCGTCCAGTCCGGCGTCAATGGCACGCTGGGCCGCCTCGAGCGCCGGCTCCGCACTCGTTTGGAACGTGGGGAGCAGGACGCCGACCTTCACGAGGCGTCACCCATCGCCACCAACGCGGCACCCGTCGCGCCCGAGCGATCACCGAAGGACGAGCACACCACCGAGATCGGCGCGCGGTCATCGTATCCCTCGACCAGTTCCGCGAGGTAACGCTGAGCGCGGGGTAAGAACACATCGGCGACTTGCGCGAGCCCGCCACCAATCACGAAGTGTCCGGTGTCGAGGATTGCCACGAGGTTCGCCAGCCCGAGGGCGAGCCACCAGCTCATCTCGTCGACCACCGCCTGTGCCTCGGCCAGCCCCTCGCCGGCCGCGGCGGTCACGTCCTCGCCGCGCACGAGCTCAGCGCCGCCAGTGCGAGCGACCAGCGTCGGCAACCGCCCACCCAGGGCAGCGAGTGTCGTGAGCCGGGCGAGGCCCCCGCCGGACGCGTAGCGCTCCCAACACCCGTGCCCGCCGCACCGGCACGGCGCGCCATGAGCCTCGACCACCATGTGGCCAATTTCCCCGGCGAACCCATTGCTCCCTCGAAGAAGTCGACCGTCGGCGATGACGCCACCACCGATTCCCGTTCCGAGGGTCACCATCACGAAGTCATCCACACCGCGCCCCGCGCCCCAGCGGTGTTCGGCCAGGGCCGCACAGTTGGCGTCGTTCTCCACCTTGATCGAGACGTTGCCCAGCGATTCGCGCAGGAGCGTCCCCAGATCGGCACCCGAGGCACTCTGCAGGTTCGGGGCGAATGCGAGGTGGCCGTCACGCCGCAACAGACCAGGTAGTCCGATGCCGATGGGGACTTCGTGGAAGTCAAGTCCCTGGCGGCGACACAACTCCATAACCTGGTCGGCGACGACCTGCGCCGCTCGCGCGCCAGGATCGGCATCGTGCCCGTGCGGGGTCCCACTGCGTAATTCGTCGAGGACCTGACCGCCGGCGTCGATCACGACGGCCAACGCCTTGGTACCACCAACGTCGATACCGATTGCGACGTCGCTCATCGCAGGGACTCGACCCGATTTTTCAAATCGCGAAGCGCCTCGGACTGAATCCGCTGTGCAGCCCGTGCTTTGACGAAGGCGGGTATCGGAACCGCAAGATCAACCTCGAGGTCATACACGACGTTGGTGGCGCCGTCGAACGGTTCGAAACGGTACTGGCCACGCAAGTCCGCGGTGATGTCGCCCGCCGCTTGGTACCAGTTGAGCTCGTCGGGCGCGCGACCGTAGTCGTAACGCAGTGCGTAGGTCGTCGAACGGCCGAACGCAGCCGCGCGGAATTCGACCTCCAGCGGTCTACCGACGGCGTCGCGTTCGATGACCTCGATGCTCTTCACCTCGTTCACCCACTCAACGTAACGTTCAACGTCGATGACCACCGAGAACACGTCTTGGGGCGGCGCGTTCACCACAATCGATTCCGTTGCGCGCTGCCTCACCTGTCCTCCCCCACGACACCTTAGGCCGGCCGTTCGGCCGCTTCGAAGTGGTCGAATGGCGCGAGCCCGGTCGAGAGCCGAGCCGCGAGGACGTCCCAGTCGAAGCGCGACGTCGCGAGTTCGCGGGCTCGATGACCCATGTCCGACCGCCGTTCGACGTCGCCGAGGAGGTTCGACATCGCGTTCGCTAGCGCCGCGGCGCTACGGGGCTTATCGACGATGACCCCGGTGAGTCCATCGATCACGGCCTCGTGGCTGCCACCCGATCGGCCAGCGACCTGAGCCAGACCCGTGGCTGCCGCCTCGAGGAAGACGATCCCAAAGCCCTCTTGTTCGAGTCCGAACCAACGGCTTCGACAGTCCATGACGAAGAGGTCACTCGACGCGAGCCACGGACTGAGGTCGGAGTCGGACACGCGT
>JAJZSM010000279.1 GCA_021849765.1 Actinomycetes bacterium
CGACGTCGTCGACGACGTTCGGGATCACGTTGCACCAGCCCCGACCGTGCGCGATCGATTCGATCGACGCGATTGCCTCGGCCCGGTCGTTCGAGAACGAGATCGAGTGGGGCGTCGGCAACGGGATCCTTTCTCGGCGAGTGATCCGAGACTAGGCGAGTCCCGCGGCGGGGCGGTATTCGAAGCTCGGGCCGATCGGCACGCCCGACGTCTCGCTCCCGCGTGCCATGGCCCGCGCCAGGTCCTCGAGCGTGGACATCGTGGCGAGCGAGTCCATGAAGGTCGCCATGTCGTTGTGGCCGTTGAGCAGGTCGTGCAGCTGGGCGAGCAGCGTGGTGTAGGTGGCGTTGAAGGCGTCGACTTGATGACGAGCCGGCGAGCCGTCGGGGTGGTCACTCGAAGCCGGATCCGTCGGCAGGTCATAGACGCCGCGGGGGTCGATCGTGACGGGGTCCCCGGCGAAGGCGTAGGCGGTGAACCGTGATTCGGCGTCGGGGGCCTGGACCAGGCGACGTCCGTGCTTGAGCTCACTGAGCCGGTAGAAGTGGGCGAAGTCGTTGTTCCCGTTCGGTCCGTCAATCTCGACCGGGGAGGCCGAGGTCCCCTCGCCCTGTTCGATGATGGTCTCGAGCGCCGCGACGGCGCTCGCGGCGTCGACGACGGCGACGGAGCCGAACACCAAGTCCGGGCCGACCTGGTTGCGCGAGACCGGAGCGAACACACCGGGGGTCAGTCGGGTGATGGCGTTAGCGATCGTCAGGTAGAACTCGCCAATCGTGACCGACGGCACCTCAACGAGGGCGGCGTGGGCCTCGTAGTCGACCGGGTCCCGGGGCTCCTCGACTTCGATGAAGGCCTCGAGTTGGTCGGCGCTATAGGGGCGCAGGTGTAAGCGCAGCTGGCCCTCGACGCCACCGGGGAGATGGCTGGGGTAGGTGGGGATGAAGTGGCGGTGCGAGATCGCCGGTGCACCGCCGATGGCGTTGAGAACGTTGGCAGCGAGCACCATGTGGAGCATCTCCTCGATCACCACCGATCGCAGGATCGCCGCGGCCTCGGCGTTGACCTCGGGGTCGAGCGAGAAGTAGGCGTAGAGGTAGACGGGGATCGTCGCGTGCTCGAGTTCGATCGCGCGCTGCAGCGCAGCGCGCACCGCCGTCGGGGTCGGATCGTCGTGGTGCAGCCCGGCGAGTGTCGAACGATGCAGCGTGATCATGGTGTCTCCCGGTCCGTCCTCACCCGATTTCCGCGGCGTTTCACACCGAGGTACGACGCGACCGAGAACTGCACTGAGGATTCCACATGGCGCGCGGGAACGCAACCGTGACCGGATCCTGCGCCGCGCCTACGGCTGACTCAGCCCCGAGGTCGAACCGTGAGGCACTGGGCGATGGTGCCGATGGGTCCACGGAGGTCGTGGATGGTACTGGTGGTGAGTCCGATCCCGTGGGCGCCGAAGGTGACCGCGGTGTCGAACCCGAGCCACTCGCCGTGGGGGGACGCGAAGAGGTGTGCGGTGAGGTCGACGTTCGGGAAGGTGAGTCGCGAGGACGGCGCGCGCGGGGTCATGCCGTTGGCCATGTCGAACAGGCCGGCGGCGCGTGCGAGGTCGCTCACCGCTTCGCCGTCGACCAGGGCCACACCCGTGCGCAGCCAGAACGCGGCCCGGCCCGGTTCCTGTTCGGCCCGGCGAACCTCGACCGAGCCGACGAACCCGCCCGGCCAGAACGTCGACGGGTCCCAGGGCGCCATCCGGTCCGGCGGTTCGATTCGCGTGAGGGGCGTGGCGGCGAACTCGGATGTCTCGTAGGGCTGCAGCAACCACGCGCGTAGCGCGACAGCGACGCGGCCCGCGTAACTGAGCCGCGCCTCGACGAGTTCGATGGTTCGCCCGGGGCGAACGACCTCGACCTCGATGTCCACGACGTCGATGGGGATGGCGCCGAAGATGTCGTAGCTGAGCCGCGCTAGGGGCAGGTGGTCGTCGCGGCGGGTGTCCCGGTCAACCTCGATGGCGTGGGCGAGCAGTCCGAGCGCCGGTGAGACGTGCTGCTCGGTCGTCGACCACGCGCCGCCCACGTGCTCCGTGGCCTCGAAGCGCCGGTCGCTGAGCCGTCGGAAGTAGGCGCGCGGCGTCAAGGCGTCGGACATCACGCCACTCCCACCGCACGGGAGGTGCGTCGCGGGACCGCGCGTCCGCGTCGCGGGGTCACGATGGTGTGCCAGCCACGAGCACCACCAGCGTCGCGCACACAGCCGGGTTCGGTTTCGCTCGGTGACGCCACGCACACCATCTTCGCCTAACGCGACGAGTGGCGACCAGCTCGTCCTTGGACGCAGAAACCAGGGATAACCTCGTTACATCGGGGAAGTCCGGTTGACTTAGGAACCAGATGGAGCGGGATTCCGTGACGGTACGTGATCAGATGGTCGAGCGCCCAGTCGGTGACGGGGTGAGGATCGCCCAGCGCGCCCTGCACGCGGCGCCGTTCTACGCGATGGCCTTCGAACAACAGGCGGCCGCCGTCGAGGCGCGAGGTGATCACGTCGTTCGCTTCAACCTCGGCGAGCCGGACTTCGGTGCGCCGGCGGCCGTGCGCGAGGCGATGCGCACGGTGATGGACGGCCGGCCGACCAGTTACACACCCGCACTCGGCCTGCACGCGCTGCGCGAGGCGATCGCCACCTTCTACCTCGATCGCCACGGCGTGCGCGTCGACCCGGCCCGGGTGGCCGTCACCTCGGGCGCGTCGTCGGCTCTCTTGCTCGCCGTCGCGTCCATCGTCGACCCAGGCAGCGAGGTAATCATGGCCGACCCTTCCTATCCGTGCAACCGCCAGCTCGTGGAGTCCTTCGGGGGGCGGGTCGTCTCGGTCGAGACCACGGTCGCGACCCGGTTCCAACTCGACCGGGAGTTGGTCGATCGCGCGTGGACGACGGACACCCGGGCGGTCATGATCGCGAGCCCGTCCAATCCGACCGGGACCTCGATCGACCACGACGAACTGACGGCAATCTGTGAGAACGCGCGGGCGCGCGGCGCGTGGCGTCTCGTCGACGAGATCT
>JAJZSM010000280.1 GCA_021849765.1 Actinomycetes bacterium
CGACAGCGGCGTCCCGGGACTGTCGGCGTTGAGGTGGGGCAGGAACAGGTTCCACAGCCCGCGCTCGAGCGCCTGGGACTTGAAGCGGTCGAGGATCGGCGGGTACCCATCGATCCCGAGCTCCTCTAACTGGTCGTAGTACGTCTGCTCGTTCGGCTCGATGACGTGTTCGATGAATCGATGGACCGACTCTTGAACCTCGAGTCCTCGATCGGAAAATGCGTACGGCACTGCCACCACCCTTCGTTGACGAAGCCCACCTCGAACGTAGGCTAGCCAAGCCGCCGAGGGGCGTTCGTCCTCGCTAGTAGCGAACGCGACGCCCCGCGACCACACCGCGACGCAGGTCGTCGGGGGCCATCAAGGCGAGCGCGAGCTCCGCGACGTCGCCGTCGTCGGGACAGCACGCGCTGAGCTGGTAGAGCAGCTCGGGATTCCTCGAGCGGGTGACCGCGTTACGGATGGCCACGTCGATCTGGTGACGCCACGATGAGATCTCGGGGCTCTCCGAGCTCGCGAGCAGTGAACCGCGGTAGAGCTCGACGGCGGCGTTGAGGTCACCGCTCGCCAGGGCCCGCAACACTCGCACGTGATCGGCGTCGACGCGTCCGGTGAGCCGGTAGGGCCGTGACGCGATCACCTCGCCGATCAGTTGGCGAAGGTGTGACAACTCGGCCTTCACCGTCGTCAGGCTGATCGGTTGGTCACCGTAGACCAGCGCCGTCAGTTCATCGAGCGTGAGTCCCTCGTCGTGCATGGCGAGCACCGCGAGCAGTTCGAGCTGCCTCGGACTGACGCGAATGGGCCGTCCGTTCACCGACACCGACGTGGAGCCGAGCACACGCAACACGAGGTCACCGCGTGACTCGGGCGAGTCCACGACGACCGCCGCCATCGGGTCGCGGGCGAGCTCGTACTCGACGTTGCGCGCCAGTGCTCGGACCATGGTCAGCAAGGAAGGGTTGAACTTGCTCCACAGCGATGAGACGTCGATGACACCCAGCGAGCGGCCGTCGAGTGGATCGATGATCGGGGCGGAGTAGCAGACCCAATCGTGGACCATCGGGGCGTAGTGCTCGGCTGAGAAGACGGTCGCCGGGCGACCTAACTGGTGCGCGAGCGCGAGCGCGTTAGTCCCGACGGACCCTTCGCTCCAGCAGCCACCGAGAGCGAAGTTCACGGCGTCGGCGTTTCGCCGCATCCGACGACCGCCAGCGAGCCAGGTGATAGTCACCGTCTCATCGGTCAGCGCGGCGACGAGGTCGCCGTCGGCGGTCACGTCGCGCAGGTCGTCCAGGATCACCCGACTCGCCCGGCCCAGTCGCGATTCGGTGAACTGGGCGGTCGCCGCCGCCGGCTCGACCATCGGCGCGAGTGCCAGGTCCACCGGCACCGCCTGCGCCGATCGCTGCCAAGAGGCGAAGACCTCCGGGCGCGCCGCACTCGTCGATCCGTGCGCCTCCACGACGTAGCGCCAGAGCGCCTCAGCGTCGCCCCGACGCTCCTTTAACTCGCGATTCACGTCCCCCCAGATCCCGTTAACGAACCCCGCCTGATGCGAACGATACCGCTAGATCGACACTAACGATAGGCCCCCAGCGCCAACCTTTTCCCAACCTGGTGACTCCTACCATTTGCCCGTTGCGAGACGCGCAACCGAGGTTCGGCGCACGCGCCAGCAAGAAAATTGGGGGATCATGCTCTACGACGTTCCCGGCTCCGCCGGAAGTCCAGTCACCGTACAGCCCACGTACGACAACTTCATCGGCGGTCGATGGGTGCCACCGGTCGACGGTAAGTATTTCGACAATGTCACGCCGATAACCGGTGAGGTCTTCACCAAGATCGCCCGTTCCAACGCCAAAGACATCGAGCTCGCCCTCGACGCCGCGCACGCGGCGAAGGACGCCTGGGGCGCGACCAGCCCGGCCGAGCGCTCACTCGTGCTGCTGCGCATCGCTGATCGCCTCGAGGCCAACCTCGAAGCCATCGCGATCGCCGAGTGCTACGAGAACGGCAAGCCGATCCGCGAGACGCTGGCGGCCGACATCCCACTCGCGATTGACCACTTCCGCTACTTCGCCGGTGCGATCCGCGCTCAAGAGGGGTCAATCGGCGTCGTCGACGAGACCACCGTGGCGTATCACTTCCACGAGCCACTCGGCGTCGTTGGCCAGATCATCCCTTGGAACTTCCCAATCTTGATGGCTACGTGGAAGATTGCCCCAGCGCTCGCCGCGGGCAACTGCGTCGTCCTCAAGCCAGCTGAGCAGACGCCCTGGTCGATCCTCAAGGTAGTGGAGCTCATCGCGGACCTGCTCCCGCCAGGCGTGCTCAACGTCGTCAACGGCTTCGGCGTCGAGGCGGGCAAGCCCCTGGCGTCCTCGCCGCGCATCGGCAAGATCGCCTTCACCGGCGAGACGACGACCGGTCGACTCATCATGCAGTACGCGTCTGAGAACGTCATCCCGGTCACGCTCGAGCTCGGCGGCAAGAGCCCGAACATCTTCTTCCCTGACGTCATGGCGGCCGACGACGACTTCCTCGACAAAGCGATCGAGGGACTCGTGCTGTTCGCCCTCAACCAGGGCGAGGTCTGCACCTGTCCGTCGAGAGCGCTGATCCACGAATCGATCTACGACGAGTTCATGGCGCGCTGTATCGCACGAGTGAACGCCATCACCCTCGGCAACCCGCTGGACACCGAGACGATGGTTGGCGCCCAAGCGTCCAACGACCAACTCGAGAAGATCCTCTCCTACCTCGACATCGGTCGCAGCGAGGGCGCCGAGGTGTTGGTCGGCGGCAATCAGCGCCAGGTCGCCGGTTGTGACGGCGGCTACTACGTCGAGCCGACCATCTTCAAGGGTCACAACAAGATGCGCATCTTCCAAGAGGAGATCTTCGGCCCTGTGCTGTCGGCGACGACGTTCTCCTCGACCGAAGAGGCAATCGCGATTGCCAACGACACCCTCTACGGGCTGGGCGCCGGGCTGTGGACCCGCGACGTCAACACGGCCTACACCGTGGGCCGCGCGATCAAGGCGGGGCGGGTGTGG
>JAJZSM010000281.1 GCA_021849765.1 Actinomycetes bacterium
GCACCGGGGCGTCAAGGTAGTCGAAGGCGCCATCCGAGATAGTCGCCGCGACTTCTGCTCCGATGCCGTACGTCAGCCAGTCGTCTTCGACGATCACCGCGGCGTGGGTCTTCTTCACGGATTCAATGATCGTGGGGCGGTCGAGTGGGCGCAGACTGCGCAGGTCGATCACCTCGATGTCCAGGCCGTCCGAGGCCGCCAGCTGATCCGCGACCTGAGCCGCGACGTGGGCCATGCGCGAATAACCGATGAGCGTGATGTCTTTTCCAGCACGCGTGACGGCCGCCCGCCCAATCTCGGCTGGAGTGTCGTCCTCGGGAACATCCCCCTTGGTGTTGTACAGCGCCAGATTCTCGAGGAAGAGGACGGGGTCGTCGTCACGAATGGCTGCAATGAGAAGGGCCTTCGCGTCGGCGGGGGTGCTCGGCGCGACGACCTTGAGACCCGGGACGAAGGCGTAATACAACTCAATATTCTGCGAGTGGGTCGCGCCCAACTGTTGGCCACCACCACCGGGTGTGCGGATGACGAGCGGTACCTTCGCCTGACCACCGAACATGCCGTAGATCTTCGCGGCGTGATTGACGATCTGGTCGAGGGCAAGAAGTGAGAAGTTGATCGTCATGATCTCGACGACGGGCCGCAGCCCGAGCATTGCCGCCCCGATGGCGGCGCCGGTAAAACCCTCTTCCGCGATGGGTGTATCGCGGACGCGCTTCTCACCGAACTCGGCCAAGAGCCCGGCGGTGATCTTGTAGGAGCCCTCGAAGACACCGATCTCCTCGCCGAGGAGCAAGACGTTCTCGTCGCGCAGCATCTCGGCGCGCAGCGTGTCATGCAGCGCCTGGCGGTACGTCATCGTGGTCACTGGTCTTCTCCCGGGTCGGGCAGCGGAGCTGGATCGAACAACGGCTGACCGGGCAGACGCCTCGAGTCATTGGCGACGGGTGTGGCGTAGGTGTAGTCGAAGAGGGTGGCGATGTCGGGCGTGGGGCTCGCCTCGGCGAACGCCGCGGCCTCGTCGATCCGAGCCGTCACCTCGTGCTCGATGGCGGCCATGGTGTCGGCGTCGACGACTCGCTCTCGTACGAGCTTCGCGCCGAAGGTGACCACGGGGTCGTGTTCGCGCAACTGGACGACTTCGGCCTCGGTACGGTACTTCGCCGGGTCGACGACCGAGTGGCCACGGAGTCGTTCCGAGACCACTTCGAGGAGATAGGGCCGTCCGGCGCGAGCGACGGCGACAGCCTTCGCGCTGGCTTCGGCGACCGCGAGTGGATCGAGACCATCGACTCGCGCCGACTCGATCCGGTAGGCCTCGCCACGACGGAAGAGCTCTGGCTCGGCCGACGACTTCTCGACGGTCGTGCCCATACCGAGGCGGTTGTTGATGATCACGTAGACGATGGGAAGGTTCCAGAGCGCGGCGATATTGAGTGATTCGTGGAAGGCGCCGATGTTGGTCGTGCCGTCACCCATCGTGCACATGACGACCTCGGAGCCACCCCGATAGTCGATGGCGAGCGCCGCACCGGTCGCGAGCGGAATCTGACCGCCAACGATGCCGTAACCACCGAGGAGGCGGTGGGAGATATCGAACATGTGCATCGAACCGCCCCAGCCCTTGGAAACACCGTCGATGCGACCGTAGAGCTCGGCCATCACCCGGTTGGGGTCGATGCCTCGATTGATGGCGTAGCCGTGTTCCCGGTAGTTCGTAAAGAGATAGTCGGTCGGCGCGAGTGCCGACAGCAAGCCCACGACGGCCGCCTCCTCGCCCAAGTTCAGGTGGCAGTAGCCTCCGATCAACGCCTGGGTGTAGCTGCGAGCGGCCCGTTCCTCGAAGCGACGAATAGTCAGCATTTGGCGGTAGATCTCGGTGAGCGCCGCCACCTCCGCGGGCGTGCGCTTGGTCACCTTGGCGCGTGAGGCACGTTTGGCCGGCGCCGCGGTGGCGGGTTTCACCGATTTCGCGGCGGCCGATCTACCGGCCGCCTTACGCGGTGCGTTCACTTGATTGGTCATCAGCGCTGTTCTCTCGTTGTCACACTCGAGCCGAGTGTCGGGGATGGACGTACCAGTCTGCCACGGACTACGAATGCAGATTTTACGGGTTACCACGTATTTCCATGCAGGGTGTACGGTCCCCCGACCACGACGTGGGGCATCGCGCCCGTCCGCGTGACACCCCTTGGTCGTGCGACCGAGTGGGTTCGCCATCACGCCGATCGTTACCGCGTGGTAACGAGGCGGTATCACGCGTGCGTGACCATGGCCGTCTGGCCATGCTCCTTCATCGTCGCGTGGCAGGTACTTGCCTGCTGGCAAGCAATAGAAGTACAATGCGGGGCGTGGAAAACGAGCGCGCACCCGAACTGGACGAGATCGCGGACCGACTCCGGTCGGCAGTCGGGCGCTTAGGGCGGTCGCTGCGCGCGGCCCAGGGTGCGAGTCCACTGTCGCCGAGCCAACGTGACGTGTTGCGGGTGGTCGTACGCCGCGGACCGATCCGCATCGCCACCATCGCCGCCGACGAGGGCATGAACATCACCATGGTGTCTCGAATCGTCAGTCACCTCGAACAGGCGTCCCTGGTCGAGCGGAGCCTCGACGCCGAGGACGAACGGGTGGTGCACGTCGCGTCGACGCGCGCCGGACGCCGACTCGCGGACTCGTTGCGCCGCGAACGTACCGCGGTGCTCGGTGAGGCGCTCGCGAAGTTGGGCGGCCGCGACCTTCGTCGGTTATGCGAGGCGCTGCCCGTTCTCGACCTGGTCGCCGACGACATCTCGGCGGTTCGGCGATGAGCCTGCGTTCAACCGCGGAGCGGACCTTCTCATCGCTCGCCAACGCGAACTACCGCAAGTTCTTCCTCGGCCAGACGACGTCGCTCGTGGGCACCTGGATGCAATCAACGGCGCAGTCATGGCTCGTGCTGGTGCTGACGCACTCGGCGACGGCGATCGGCGTGGTCGTCGCGCTGCAGACGCTCCCCGTGCTCTTGCTCGGGCCCTACGGCGGGGTCATCGCTGATCGGGTCGACAAACGCCGACTCCTC
>JAJZSM010000282.1 GCA_021849765.1 Actinomycetes bacterium
CAGGGTTGCAAACCTGTGGTGTCGGAGGCGGGACTTGAACCCGCACGCCCCTAAGGGCACCAGCCCCTCAAGCTGGCGCGTCTGCCTATTCCGCCACTCCGACGCGGCGACTCAGTTTAACCGATTCTGCCGATCGATCATGACGACGCGTTGACCGGCACGATTGTGTTCCACGACGGCACCTCATCAACGAATCCAGGAAGCGAAGCGGCGCCGAGCACGCCCTGTAATTGCGGCGACCATTCCACGAGTGACGGTGGTGTAAAGAGCGGGCGAGCCCAGAATGCGTCAAGCAGAGTCTGGTCATACGTCGACCACGTCGCGCGCGCGGTCACCGGGTTGAACGTGTTCATAGCGGTGGAATAGAGCTGGTTCAATACTTTCAAGCGAAGCCCCGACGGAAACGAGTCTGCATAGAGGGGTCCCGACCACGAGCTGGCGCTGAATGACGGCGCCGAGTTCGTCGGACGGTCAAAGAGCGCAACGTCGGCGTTGTTGAACGCGAGGGTCATCGCGGCCGCCGCTTCGCTCGGCGCCGTCACGACGTAAGTAGCAATGCCCAACCTCGCCCACGAGCGCACGATGGATGTCGCGGTTGCGGCGTCAAGCGCCGAGGGGCCCCGTACCAATCGGATCGACAGGGGTCGTCCCTGCGGGGTGACCCAGCCCAAGGGACCACGCACGTAACCAGCGCTGCGCAGCGCCCGAATCGCGCACGGCGCGCAGTCGGCCAGGTTCACCGGAGACGACGACGCAGGAATCGTGGTGGGGGTGGTCGATGATTCACTAGGCGCCTGGCCGGCCAGGCCCGGGTAGAACGGCGAGCCTTGTGAGAACAGGACCGACGCACCGGGTGACGGTGAGAATGTCACCTGACCCCACAGCCCGCTGATCATCGCGAGGCGGTTGAGCGACCAGCTGAGACCCTCTCGAACGGCGAGCTGGCTCGTCAAGGGACGGTGGGCGTTGAAGTAGAGCTCTTCGATCGAGCTCGCCGATCCGATATGACTGAGCACCGACGGGTGGGCGCTCAACGCCTCGATCTGAGCCCGGTTGACGGTCAGGGTGTAACGCGCAAAGAGTGCGGTGGCGTTGGCCGGCATCGGCGCGTTCGCGCGGATGACGATCCGACCGAAGCGGCTGGTCGAGGACGGCCAGGCTCGATTCATCACGAGAACCATCGTCGACGCGTTCGCCGACACGAGCCGGTACGGGCCGAGCGACGGCCGACTCAACAGGTCGCTGAAGGAACAGCCCCCGCGGACCGAACGGCTCTCCACATCTCGAAATAGGAGGTTCCAGTCCGAGTAGGGCTGTGAGAAGGTCGCGGTGACCGTCAACGCCCTGTTGGTGAGCTTCATCGACTTGATCGCGCGATACCCGTCGCTGAGCACGCTCGGGATCGACCGCGCGCGACGCCACCAGGCGACGAGGTCTCGTCCGTCAAAGGGGCGGTGGTCGCTCCAGCGCTGGCGCGGGGCGATCGTGTAGACGACGGTCTCGGGACTGAGCGACGTGAGTTCGGCTGACGCGATCGAACCCTGGGAGCCCACCAACGTGCCGCTCACGGTGCTCTGAAAGGCCGACGGCCGCACGAGGTCAAGGACCGCGTCACTCGTGGGATTCGCGTTTGGCCCGAGGAAGGTGCACCCGTTGAAGGGGCCGGGCAATGAAAGCAGCAGAGTCCGTGCGTTGTCGCCGACCGGCGTCGACGCACCGGTCAGGCTGCTCGAACCCGCCACCAGCAGTGCCGCGGCGACGACACCGACGGCGCGCCACCGCGAACCGCGCCAGGACATCTGGCTTACTGCAAGCGCAGGTCGAGGGTCAGTGTCGCAAACGTGAAGATCAGCGCGACCGCGACGGTAATGCGGTCCAGGTTCTTCTCGACCACGGTCGAGCCCGACGCGGCGGCGCCGAGGCTCCCACCCATCAGGTCCGAGATGCCACCGCCCCGCCCGGAGTGCAGGAGTACCAGAAAGATGAGGCCGATAGCCGACAGCGCCTCAATAACTATGAACGACCAGGTGAACACCGCAACCTCCGATTAGCGCCTCTCAGCGTAGCAGTCGTTGCACGCGTGGACGATGGCACCAAAGGATTCGGTCTTGAGACTCGCCCCGCCGACCAGGAATCCGTCGACCCCGCCCTCGGTCACGATTTCGGCCGCGTTGTCGGCGTTGACCGATCCGCCGTAGAGCACGCGGCTCGACGCGAAGCCGAGCGACGCGAGTCGGGTCCGGATCGTCGTCATCATCGCGTCGATCTGCGCTGACGTCGCGGTCATCCCCGTGCCGATCGCCCAGATCGGCTCGTAGGCGACGGTCACGTGCTCGCTGAACTCCTCGACCCCCGTCAGGGCGCTCGTGAGTTGCCCGCTGACGAAGGCCTCGTGGACCTCGGCTTCGCGCGTGGCGAGGTCCTCGCCTACGCACAGCACCGCTTCGAGCCCGCCGCGCAGGACCGCGCGCACCGTGCTCGCGGCGACGGCGTCATCCATGTGATACATCGTTCGACGTTCGGAGTGTCCGACGATGACCGCGCTCACCCCGAGACGCTTCAGCATCGCCACGCTCACCTCACCGGTGAAGGCGCCGTTCTCGCGGTCACTCACGTGCTGGGCCGCCACGGCGATCGACGCGCGCTCGGCTTCGAGCACCGAGGTGACGCTGCGCAGGTCCACGAACGGTGGCGCCAGCACCACGTCCACACGCTCGGCCGGCCGACTAGCGAGCAGTGCCGCGACCTGCTGGGTGAGGTGCACCGCCTCGACGTAGTCCAGATTCATCTTCCAGTTGCCGATGACCAACGCCTTGCTCATACCCGAATCCCCTCACGAAGGGCCCGCAGACCCGGCAGGTCGCCGAACTCGACGAGCTCGAGGGACGCTCCCCCACCGGTGGAGACGAAACTCACCTCACCCTCCAGGCCGAACTGCTGCAAGGCGGCGACCGAGTCGCCACCCCCGATCACCGAGAGCGCCGGGGACGCCGCCACCGCGCGCGCGATCGCCTCGGTCCCGAGC
>JAJZSM010000283.1 GCA_021849765.1 Actinomycetes bacterium
CTGCCGGTCGGTCACGACGCACGAGATCATCCGTCCCGTGGCGAGGTCCTCGACCGTGATGCGCGTGCCGCGCGGGAGGTACCACGTCGCGCACTGACCCGGGATGTAGGCGTACCAGGTCGCCACGCCGATGCGCGTGCGCGTGGGTTCCGCTCTGACGGTCGTGGTGGTCGTGGGTCGCGTCGTGGTGGTGGCCGTCGTCGACGTCGTCGAACCTCCCAGTGACGTCGTCGTGGTCGCCACACTGGTCGTGGTCGACGGGGGCGTGCGCATGGTGTCCACGACAATCACGCTGCCGCGACGCACCACCGTTCCCGGCGACGGGCTCTGGGCCACCGCCTTGGTCCAGGTGCCATCGGTGCTACCGGGGCCCTGGGGATGCAGTCGAAGGCCCTCGCGCGCGAGCAGGGCAAGCACCGCCGCGCGCGTTCGTCCGACGAGCGACGGCACCCGTAGGCGCACAACACTCGCGCGAACCGTCGTCGTGGTCGTCGGGGCGGTCTCGCGCGCCACGACGAGCGACACCGTCGAGTGCCACGCCACGTGCGTGCCGGGTGCGGGGCGCTGAGCGATGACGACGTTCCAGTTGGTCGGCCCCGAGACGTTGAAGTACAACCCGGCCTTCGCCATGGCGGTGAAGGCCGCGCCGCGTGCACGGTGGGTCACGTCGGGCATGACCGTGGTGCCGGTCGGTGACGTGGTGGCCACGCGGGCGGTGATCACGAGGACCGAGGAGTGGACCGCGATCGTGGAGCCGGGACGAGGTCGCTGGGCGACCACGATGGTCCAGTTCGCCGGTCCACGGGTCGCGAAGTAGAGCCCCGCGTGGGCCATCGCCGCGAAGACCTCACTGCGTGTGCGATAGAGCACGTCGGGCATCACGGTGGTGCCGGACTGGGGAGCGCTCGACACCGTCGTCGCGAGCACGACCGTCGAGTGCCAGGGCACGAGGGTCCCCGGCCTCGGGTTCTCGGCGACGACGTCGTTCCAAGCGGCGGGTCCGTTGACCCGGAAGTAGAGGCCGGCCCGTGTCATCGCCGCGAAGGTGGTCGCCCGGTCGAAGTGGATGACGTTCGGCATCCGAACGGGGGCGTGACTGATACCCGCCCCGGCAACCGGATGCGCGTACAGGACCGGCGGCAGGCCCAGTAGGCCGACCACGGTCATCAGCAACGCCGAGCGCAGACGCACTCGACGATTCGATGTCCTCAGTTGTTCACCCTCCGCCAGGACAGCGGGCCGCCAATGCGCCCGCCCTAACGCTAGGCAAGCGGGGGCCGAAAGGCAAACCGGTCAGGCTGCACTCACGCCTCACCTGGTAAACAGTGATTACTGAGCAGGGAGCCCAAAGAGTCGCGCCGTGTTCGCGGCCGTCTGACGACGAAACGCTGAACTTTCTTCACCTCGCAACGCGGCGACGAACTCACCGACCACCGCGACGTTGGCCGGCTCGTTGGGCCGACCACGGTGGGGAACCGGGGCGAGGAATGGGCTGTCGGTCTCCACGTGCAGACGCTCGAGAGGAACCGTGCAGACCGCTTCACGCAGCGCGTCGGCGTTCTTGAAGGTCACGATCCCAGCGACCGAGATGTCACAGCCGAGCTCGAGACACCCCGCGGCGTCCTCGGTGTTCCCCGTGAAGCAGTGGATCACCGTCCGTGGCGGCACGCCCTCGCGGCCCAGGATCTCGAACAGGTCGTCGAACGCGTCACGCGCGTGGATGACCAGGGCGAGATCGAGCTCGTGGGCCAACGCAATCTGCTCGGCGAAGGCCCGGCGTTGGTCGACGCGCGGGGCGTGCTCGTAGAAGTAGTCGAGACCCGTCTCGCCGATGCCGACGAGTTTGGGGTGTTTCGAGCGCGCGAGCGCGGCCACGTCGGTGAGGTCCTGGGTGGAATCGTGGGGGTGCAGACCGACTACGGCGTAGACCTCGACGGGCCCGTCCAGCGCGGTCATGGCCAGCGCCTCAGCCGAGTTGGCGGCATCGGTGCCGATCACCACGACCCGGTTCACGCCACCGGCGAACGCGCGCTCGAGGGTCGCGCGCGCCGCGTCCTCGCCACCCTCGCCCATGAACTGGTCCTGGAGATGACAGTGGGCGTCAGTCCAGTAGGTCATCGCGCCTCGTTGATCCGCGGGAAGAGCGGCACGCCCTTCTCGATGGCGATCCCACCGGGGTAGCGCCCCCAGCGCAAGCTCTCGCGGGCCGGTTCGTCGGTCGGCGCTCCGGCCAAGCCCAGTCGACGCCACAGCTCGGTCGCCACACCCGGCATCGCCGGTGATACGAGCACCGCGACGAGCCTGATGACCTCGAGCGCGTCACCGAGCACGCGCTCGACGGGCTCCCCCGGCGTCATCTTCCACGGCGTGTGCCGTTCGAGGTAGGCGTTGGTCGCACCGATGAGTCCCCAGGTGGCCTCGAGAGCACCGTTGGGCGCGAAGTGCTCCCAGGCCGAGACCGCAGCCTCGATCGACGCCTCGGCGGTTTCGCGTAGCTCAGAAGACTGATCCGGGGCCGGCGCGACGCCGGCGCACTTGGAGCCGACCACGGTAGCGACGCGGGCCACCAGGTTGCCGAGGTTGTTCGCGAGGTCGGTGTTGTAGCGATGCGTGATGCCCTCGTAGGAGAACTCGCCGTCGTTGCCGAGCGCCGTCTCGCGCAACAGGTAGTAGCGCAGCGGGTCCACGCCGAACTCCTCGGTCAGGGTGACCGGGGCGATGTCCGTGAGTTTGACGGCGCCCTCGGCGGCCATCGTCTTGGAGAGCTTCTGACCGCCCACGAGCAGCCACCCGTGGACCTGGACGTGGCTCGGCGGCTCCAGCCCGGCCGCCAGGCACATGGCCGGCCACCACACGCAGTGGAACCGGATGATCTCCTTGCCGATCAGGTGATGCGACGATGGCCACCACGTCGCGACGCGGTCGTCGTCGCGGCCGTAGCCGATCGCCGTGAGGTAGTTGATCAGCGCGTCGTACCAGACGTAGAAGACGTGG
>JAJZSM010000284.1 GCA_021849765.1 Actinomycetes bacterium
GAGCAGTGGCGCGCCGCGACGCACCCGTTCTACGTGACGACGCCCGAGGTCACGCACTTCCACGAACCGATCAGCCGCTAGTTCGGCTGATAGACGCCAAAGACGCCGCGCAGGGTATCGGCCACCTCACCGAGCGTCGCCATCGCCGCCAACGCAGTCTTCATCGGGTACAGGACGTTGCTCGATCCGCTCGCGGCTCGCTCGAGGTCCTCGAGCGCGACGCGAACGGCGTCGGCGTCGCGGTCGCGCTTCACGCGCTCGACCCGCTCCACCTGGCTGCGCTGCTGAGCCTCGTCGACGGGGAACACGTCATTGGCGGTCTCGTCGTGGTCGGCGAAGCGGTTGACCCCCACCACAACCTTCTCGCCGCGATCGACCCGCCGGGCGAAGTCGTAGGCGGCGGCCTCGATCTCCTCTTGCATGTAGCGCGCCTCGATGGCGGCCACCGCGCCACCCATCTCATCGATGGTCGCGATGTACTGGCGCGCGAGCCGCTCCACCTCGTTGGTCATCGACTCGACGAAGTACGATCCGGCGAGCGGGTCGACGGTGTCGGCGATACCCGACTCGTAGCCGACGATCTGCTGGGTGCGCAGGGCGAGCTTCGCCGCGCGCTCGGTCGGGAGCCCGAGCGCCTCGTCGAACCCGTTGGTGTGCAGGCTCTGGGTGCCGCCCAGCGCGGCGGCGAGCGCCTGGAGGGTCACGCGCACGATGTTGTTCTCGGGCTGTTGCGCGGTGAGGGTCGAACCCCCCGTCTGGGTGTGGAAGCGCAGCATCAGCGACTTCGAGTCACGGGCGCCGAAGCGGTCGCGCATGACCGAGGACCAGATCCGACGGGCCGCGCGGTACTTGGCGACCTCCTCGAAGAGGTTGTTGTGGGCGTTGAAGAAGAAGCTCAGTCTCGGTGCGAAGTCGTCGAGTTCGAGGCCCGCCGCGAGGGCGGCCTCGACGTAGGCGATCCCGTTGGCGAGGGTGAACGCCACCTCCTGGACGGCGGTGGAACCGGCCTCGCGGATGTGGTAGCCCGAGATCGAGATCGTGTTCCAGTTGGGCATCTCGCGCGCACAGTAGGCGAACGTGTCGACGATGAGGCGCATCGATGGTCGAGGGGGGTAGATGTACGTGCCGCGCGCGACGTACTCCTTTAAGATGTCGTTCTGGATCGTGCCGCGCAACTGGTCGCCGCGCACCCCCTGCTCCTCGCCCACCAGCTGGTAGAGCAGCAGGAGCGTTGAGGCCGTCGAGTTAATCGTCATCGACGTGGTGACCTTGTCGAGGGGTAGGTCCGCCAAGAGCAGGCGCATGTCCTCGAGTGAGGAGATCGCCACGCCCACCTTGCCGACCTCGCCTTCGGCGCGTACGTGATCGGCGTCAAAGCCCATCTGCGTGGGCAGGTCGAAGGCGCACGACAGGCCCGTCTGCCCCGCGCCGAGGAGGAATTTGAAGCGCTCGTTGGTGGCCTCGGCCGTGCCGAAGCCGGCGTACTGTCGCATCGTCCACAGCCGGCCGCGGTACATCGTCGGGTGGACCCCACGGGTGTAGGGGAAGTCGCCCGGCTCGCCCAGTTCGCTCGCCGGGTCGAAGCCCGTCACGTCGGATGCCCCGTACACGGGCCGTACTTCAATCCCAGAATCGGTCACTCGAAGGTCATCGCTCACGATTCGTAGAATAGACGGTGGGTTTCGCGGGTCTGAATCGATGACGCGGCCATCGGCCATCGACCAGAATGGACGGGTGTACTGCCCCAATTGTGGAAGCGAATCGAACGGACCGTTCTGTCCGGTCTGCGGATCGGCGATCACCGATCCCGTACGGGTGGCGCGTCCGCACGGTGAGCTCGGCGGCTGGTGGCGACGTGTCGGGGCGACCGTCACCGACAACCTGATCATGTTGGTCCCCACGACCGTGGTGCTCTGGTTGGTCAGCATGGTGGCGGGCTCGCTCATCGGCGTGCTCGCCGGCTTCGCGGTCCAGGGCGTCTACCTGGTCACCATGCTCGTCTCGCCCCGAGGCCAGACGTTCGGCAATCGGATCGTCGCGACCAGGGTGTGCGACCTCGCCACTGGGGGGATCATCACCCGTCGGCAAGCCCTGTGGCGGTGGGGGTTCGTCGCCGCCTACAGCGTGATCACGTTGCTCAACAATCCGATCACGTCCTCCATCGCGATGATGATTGCCGTCGTGGACGTGCTCTTCCCGCTTGCGAATCCCCTCAAGCAGACGTTGCACGACCGGGTCGCAGGAACCCTCGTCGTGAGACAGTACCTCTGATCGGCGACGGCCGCTGCCGTCGCCCACGGTCTCGTCTAAACGGCGCCGACCGCAACGTGAGGCATGCAGAGGTCGTCGTACTCGGCGATGATGATCGGACCCGCGTCCTCGCCGCACGCCGGGCACGAGGGATCACGACGCACCTTGAACGTTCGGAAACTCTCGTCCATCGAGTCATAGGTGAGCAACCGGCCGACCAGGGGCTCACCGAGTTCGAGCAGCAGCTTGATCGTCTCGATCGCTTGGATCGAGCCGATGATGCCGGGCAGCACGCCGAGCACGCCCGCCTCCGCACAGCTCGGGGCGAGTTCGGCTGGCGGCGGCTCGGGGATCATGCAGCGATAGCAGGGGCCGACGTAGGGGTGGAAGATCGTGACCTGACCCTCGAAGCGGAAGATCGAGCCGTGCACCACCGGGATTCCCTTCACCAGCGCCGCGTCGTTGACGAGGTAGCGCGTGGGGAAGTTGTCGGTCCCGTCGACGATGACGTCGTACCCGTCGATGATGTCGAGCACGTTGTCCGCGCCCAGGCGCACGTCGTAAGTCTTCACATTTAAGTCGGGGTTGATCGCGGTGAGCGTCTGCTTGGCGCTGTCGACCTTGCGCATACCGATGCGGTCCATGTTGTGCAGCACCTGTCGCTGCAGGTTGGACGCGTCCACGACGTCCATGTCGATGATGCCGATGGTGCCCACGCCCGCGGCCGCG
>JAJZSM010000285.1:0-521 GCA_021849765.1 Actinomycetes bacterium
CGCGCTCGAGCGCGGCCAGGGTGTTGGCGAGGGCCTGGCCGTAGGTGTCGTGAAAGTGCACCGCGATCTGGCCGACACGCACGTCGCGTTCGCCGAGTGCCTCCAGCAGGCGCGCCACCGCGCCGGGCGTCGCCACACCGATCGTGTCGCCCAGGGAAAGCTCGCCACACCCCATGTCGAGCAACGCGCGGGCGACCTCGACGACCTGGCCCGGGGCGACGTCGCCCTCCCACGGATCTCCGAAGCACATCGAGACGTAGCCGCGCACGGCCAATCCTTCCGTGAGGGCCCGGGCCACCACAACGGCGAACGCGTCCAACGACTCGTGGATGGTCCGGTTGAGGTTTCGCTGGGCGAAGGTCTCGGTCGCACTCGCGAAGACCGCGATCTCGCGGACGCGGCTCGCGAGGGCCCGCTCGAGGCCGCGCTCGTTGGGTACGAGCACCGGGTGACGACCACTGAGTGGTCCAAGGCGGGCCAGCACCTCTTCGGCGTCGGCGAGCTGTGGCACCCAGCTCGCG
>JAJZSM010000285.1:531-2979 GCA_021849765.1 Actinomycetes bacterium
TGAGTCGGCGAATGAACTCGACCTTCGTGGCCACGTCGACGACCGTCGACTCGTTCTGCAGGCCGTCGCGGGCGCCCACCTCGTAGATCGTCACGCGACTGGGCAGCGCACCGAGCGGTACCGCGGTCGGAGTCCTCACGACGTCGCCCCCTTCCCCTGTCCGCGCACTCGAAGCGCGCACCAGCCCATCTTCGCTCTTTCGAGGATCACCCGGTTGACGAGGACGACGGGGGCCCTGCACGTCTCGGCCGAATTCACGGCCCGCAGTAGGCTCGTCACGCCGCTAGGTTAGCAATCAGTAACCAACGGCCAAGGAGGGCCATGGCCAGCACCGTCGGCTCGCGACGTGTCGCGCATGCACACCGACGTGATCAACTGGTTGCGACCGCGGCCCGACTCTTTGCCGAGCGAGGATTCCACGGCGTCAGCATCGAGGAGATCGGCACCTCGGTCGGCATCAGCGGCCCGGCCGTCTACAAGCACTTCCCCAGCAAGGACGCCGTGCTCGCCGCTCTGTTGGTGGGGGTCAGCCGGGACCTGCTGGAAGAGGGTCGTCGACGCGTCGCCGACGCACCGACCCCCGACGACGCCCTCGAGCAGTTGCTCGGGTTCCACGCCGACTTCGCACTCGCGCGGCCTGAACTGATCCGCGTCCAGGACCGCGACCTCGGCAACCTCTCAGCGGGCGAGGCGCGCACGGTCCGGCGCTTCCAACGAGCCTACGTGGAGCTCTGGGTTGAGGTCCTGGTGCGAGTCGAACCCTCGCTCGACCTCGACGAAGCGCGCACGAGGATCCACGCCGTGTTCGGACTTCTCAACTCGACTCCGCACAGTGTGCCGGCCCACACGACGGGCCACGCCCGGCCCATCCTCGTCATGATGGCGCGCGCCGCGATCCACGCCGGGGTGTGACGGCCCGGCCCTAGATGTCGCGTGCTTCGGCCACGTTGTCGAAGCGAGCGAACTCGCCGCGCCAGGTCAGGTGGGCCGTGCGGGTGGGACCATTGCGGTTCTTACCCACGATGATCTCGGCGTCGGCCTTCTTGTCGTTGGGCACCTCGCCGTACTGCTCGGGTCGGAACAAGAAGAGCACGACGTCGGCGTCTTGTTCGAGCGAGCCCGACTCGCGCAGGTCGGACATGACCGGACGCTTGTCGGCACGCTCTTCGAGCTTTCGCGAGAGCTGCGACAGAGCGATCACCGGACACTCGAGCTCGCGCGCGAGAATCTTGAGCGAGCGACTCATCTCGGAGACCTCGACCTGACGGTTCTCGGCGCGACCACGCGAACTCATTAGCTGCAGGTAGTCCACGATCACGACCCCGAGGTCGCGGTTCTGCTGCTTGATACGCCGAGCGCGCGAGCGCACGTCCATCACGGTCAGGGCGGGGTTATCGTCGATGAAGATCTTCGCCGACTGCAAGAAGCCAAAGGCGTCGTGCGCGCGATTCCAGTCGGCCTCGGAGAGGTCGCCGGTGCGCAGCTTGGACGAGTCAATGCGCGCGGTCGAGGCGAGGATGCGCTCGGCCAGCTCCTGACGGCTCATCTCGAGTGAGAAGTACAAGGCGGGGCGCTGGACGACGGCGCCGACGTGCACGAGCACCCCCAGGGCGAAGGCCGTCTTTCCGGTGCCCGGGCGCGCGCCCACGATGGTCATCGAGTTGGGCTGGAGTCCCTGCAAGATGGCGTCCAGCGACCGGTACCCGGTCTCAAGGCCGTTGAATCGCCCGCGAGTTTCGCCGCGTTCTTCGAGGATGTCGGCTTCGGCGAGCAGGAGGCGCTGCAAGGGCGAGACCGAGTCGAACTTGCGGTTGTCGCCGATCGCGTTGATCTTGCGCTCCGCCTCGTCGATCAGGCCCGACACGTCATCGGTGGCAACGTAGGCGTCGTCGACTATCTCGCCGGCCGCGGCGATGAGGCGGCGCTGCTGAGCCTTGTCGCGCACAATCTCGGCGTAGTGCTGAGCGTTGCCCGGCGAGGGCGTGTTCATCTGCAGAGACGACAGCAGCGCCACCTCGACCGCGACCGCACCGCGCTCTTGGAGCTTCGCCTGGACCGTCACGTAGTCGACCGGTTCGCCGGCGTTGGCGAGCGCCACGATCGCACCGAAGATCTGACCGTGCAGTGGTCGGTAGAAGTCCTCGGCGGTGACGGTCTCGTAGGCGACCGAGACCGCCTCACTCGACAGCAGCATCGCGCCGATCAATGATTCCTCGGCCTCGAGCGCGCTCGGCGGCACGCGACCACCCGAGGAGCCCGAACGGTTTCTCTCTACTTCAATCTGCGTCATAAGACCTCAACGGTTGCCCAGTGTGCCTGTGCGGTGCAAGAACAACAACGTGGGGATAAGCCTGTGTCTTTCCGTCCAGTTACACACTGATCCGAGGCTGTGACATGACCCGAAACGACGACGCGCCGGGGCCCGAGAGCCCCGGCGCGTCGCGACTC
>JAJZSM010000286.1 GCA_021849765.1 Actinomycetes bacterium
CGACTGGGCTATCTGGTCGCCGAACGCCTCGAGGGTGGCGTGCATCATCTTGGACTCGAAGGGCCCCGGCGCGATGGCGTTGACCGTCACGAGCGGTGCGAGTGCCTTGGCGAGGTGGCGGGTGAGCTGGTGGACTGCGGCCTTGGATGCTGAATAGGCGTACGTCTCCATCGCTGGCACGTGCAGTCCGTCGATCGACCCGATGTTGATCACTCGCGACGGGTCGGTCGCAGTGGCCGAGGCCTCGAGCAACGGGCGGGCGAACTTGGTCAGGTGAAAAACCCCCTTGACGTTGAGCGACAGGACCCGCTCGAAGGCCGCCTCGTCGTAGTCGGCCATGGGCGCGCCCCAGGTCGCGCCGGCGTTGTTCACGAGCACGTCGAGGCGACCTGAATCGCCGACCTCCTCGGCAAGTCGAGCGCATTCGTCGGGCTTGGAGAGGTCCGCCGCGATTGCCCGACACGGGCCGAACGCGGACAGCTCGTTCGCCAGGGCTTCGCAGGCGTCCGCCTTGCGCGAGGTGATGATGACCGACGCCCCGGCCTCGACGAATCCGCGAGCGATCATCTCGCCAATCCCGCGGCTGCCACCGGTGACGAGTACGACCTTGCCCGAGACATCGAAGAGTTCGTTCATATGCGAAGTGTAGAACGCCGCTCACGCGACGTCCCACGAGGGAGCACGTGGCGAGCGAGGGTCAGGAACGATGTTTCGAAACGCGATACACGATTCCTCGACGCTCGTCGAGGTGGGGTCAGTCGCCGACGCGGATGCTCGTGCCCGACGTGAAGGCGATCGGCGACGAGAGGTCCGGCGCGTACTGGGCACGAATCAACCACGTGCCGGCCACGGTGAAGTTGAAGCCACACTCAACGCGGCTCTTCACGACGTTCTGGAAGCGACAGAGCAGGTTGGACACGCCGGCGTCGGCCGGTGCAATGGCGATCATGCGCACGACGCCGCGCGTGCCTTCGGGCAGCACGTCAGTGGCGATATGAAAGACCCCGTTAGAGACGGCGGGCGCAACTGAGTTGTCACTGAAGTCGAAGGACAACACAATCCGGGCCGAAGGTGGATCCGCCGCCACGGGCGCCGAGAAAAGACCGAGCGAAGCCACGGCGAAAACGATGGACGCAAGGACTGGGCGCACGACGACACTATACCAGGAAGTTTGAGATCTACCGCCGATAATGTACGTTATGTAAAGTGACGTTGAGAACGACCTGGCGAGGCGACGCGAACCGGCTAGCACGATCCGACCGACTAGCCTACCCAGGCAGATGCCGGCCAATCTCACCCTGCCTCCCAAACGGTTCGCGTTGGCCCTCGGTGCTGTTCTCGCTGGTGGCGGCGTCGGCACGGTCATCCGGGACCTGGCGCTCAAACTCCAACACATCCCGACGAGCTCGACGGACTGGACGACCCAAGTCCCGTGGGTCCTGCTCGTTATCAACGTGCTGGGCGTCTACGTCGCGACCTGGCTGCTGCGCACGGCGTTGCGCGCCCACGACCCGAACGACCCATGGCGCCTGCTCCTGATCACCGGGCTCCTCGGTGGCTTCACTTCCTACTCGAGCCTGGTGGTCGCGTGGGCAGCGATCTGGCACCTCTCGGTGCCCATTGCCCTTGGGGTCGCCGTTTGCTCGCTCGCGAGCGGCGTCCTCGCCGCCTGGCTCGGACTGAGCCACCACCCATGACGCGCGCCCTCCTCACCGTGGCGGGCGCGCTGGGCGCCGCCCTGCGCTTCGTCATGGAGTACCTCGTGCGACGCCATCACCCGACCCGCCGTCCTTGGGCAACGGTCGCGGCCAACGTGCTCGGGGCCTTTGTCGCCGGCTGGATCGTCTACCGACTGAGCGCCTCGAGCGACGCGCACATCCACGCGATCCTGCTCACGGGCTTCTGCGGTGGGCTCACGACCTTCTCGTCGGCCTTCGCGGTCCCAGCGCTGCTCCAGCGCGAGCACCACTGGGGCTACGCCGCGGCGATCGTGGTCGCGACCCCGGTACTCTCGGGACTCGGTTTCGCCCTGGGTATGTCGATTACCCTGCGCTGAGCGGACGTCGGGCACGGTAACGACGGCTTCGCTCGACGATCCACGTGAAGGTCGGGTCGGGCTTGGCGAGCAGCTCGGGATGCCACTGGACGGCGAGGATGCGACCGTCGCTCGTCTCGAGCCCCTCGACCACGTCGTCACTGGCGTGGGCCGTCACCACCAGTCCCCCACCGACCGTCTCGACGACCTGGTGGTGAAGTGAGTTGACCCCGAGTGAGACCCCCACGAGCCCGCGCAGCGCCGTTCCCGCAACGGTGGTGACCTCGTGGGTCGCGACCCGCCCGTCGACGTCCCACTGGGGATGCCCGGCGCCCTCGTCGAGTTCGACGTGCTGGCGCAGCGTCCCGCCGTACGCGACGTTGAGCAGTTGCAGACCCCGACAGACCCCGAGCACCGGCAGGTCGAGCGAGGCCGCCGCCGCAAGCAGCTCGAGTTCCCAGGCGTCGCGCTCGGGTTCGACCTCACCGAGGTCGGCCTCGGGTTGGGCGCCGTAGCGGGCGGGCTCGACGTCGGCGCCCCCGCTCAACACGAGGCCGTCGAGCCGGCTCACCAGGTCAGACACTGGCGCGTCGCGCGTCAGCTGGACGGGCACGCCCCCGGCGGCCGCGATGGACGCGGCGTAGTCGGCGAAGTGGACGTCAACACTGAGCCCCGACATCGCGAGCGGCACCGCCGTGCCGAGGCGCGCCGCCGGCCACCGTCGGCCCGTCACGCCGATCAGGGGTGCGTCCATGAGGCCATGGTACCGGGCTTCAACGCTCTCCAACGAGCGATGTCGACGCCTCAGCGCTCGGCGTCGTCCTCGGTCGCGATCAGGTGGCGCGCCGCGCGGGCCTCGTCCACGCGCGACACCGGGGTGTGCGTCGGCGCGCGGTGCAACGACTCGGGGT
>JAJZSM010000287.1:0-1379 GCA_021849765.1 Actinomycetes bacterium
GATTCTCGCCCTTCGCCCTCGACGGGCTGTTCCCCGTCGAGGGGCCCGAGAGTGATGGTGAGCGTCTCGCCGCCGCCATCGACCACATCGCCGACCAGACCGTGGCGGCCGTGCGCGCGGGCGCCAACCTCGTGATCCTCTCGGACCGCAACACCAGCGCGTCGCACGCGGCGATCCCGAGCCTCCTGCTGGTCTCGGCGGTCCACCATCGACTCGTCGACGAGCACCTGCGCACCCGCGCGGCGCTCATCCTCGAAGCGGGTGACGTCCGTGAAGTGCACCACGTCGCGCTGCTCGTGGGCTTCGGGGCGTCCGCGGTGTGCCCGTACCTCGCCTACGAGACGATCGACGCACTCGTGGACCGGGGCGACATCGACCAGCGAACCGCCTACGAGGCGCGCTATCAGTACGCGAAAGCCCTCACCAAGGGCCTCGTGAAGGTCATGTCCAAGATGGGCGTGAGCACGGTGGCGAGCTACGTGGGCTCCCAACTGTTCGAATCGGTCGGACTCGACGAGACGCTGCTCGCGAACTACTTCCCGGGCTTCGCATCACGCGTCGGGGGTAGCGGCATCGAGCGCATCGCGAAGGACCTGCTGACCTGGCACCGCGCCGCCTACGCGACCGAGTCGCCCGCCGAGGCCCTCGCGAACGCCGGGGAGTACCAGTGGCGTCGCGACGGCGAACTCCACCTCTTCAATCCCCACACGGTCCAAAAACTCCAGCACGCCACACGCGAGGGCCGCTACGACCTGTTCAAGGAGTACACCACGCTCGTGGACGACCAGACGCGCGGGCGCATGACGTTGCGTTCGCTGCTCGAGCTGCGTCCGTCACCGACGCCGACGCCACTGGACGAGGTCGAGAGCGTGTCGTCGATCGTACGGCGCTTCTCGACTGGGGCGATGTCCTACGGTTCGATCAGCGAGGAGGCGCACACCACGCTCGCCATCGCGATGAACCGGCTGGGGGCCAAATCCAACACCGGCGAGGGGGGCGAGGACGAGGACCGCTTCGATACGAGCAATCCACGCCAGAACCGCCGCTCCGCGATCAAGCAAGTCGCCTCCGGCCGATTCGGCGTGACCAGCCGATACCTGGTCAACGCCGATGACCTCCAGATCAAGATGGCCCAAGGCGCCAAGCCCGGCGAGGGTGGCCAGCTCCCCGGGTCCAAGGTCTACCCCTGGATCGCGGCGACTCGTCATTCAACGCCGGGCGTCGGGCTCATCTCTCCGCCCCCGCACCACGACATCTATTCGATCGAGGACCTAGCCCAGCTCATCTACGACCTGAAGAACGCGAACGACCGAGCCCGGATCCACGTCAAGCTCGTCAGTGAGCAGGGCGTGGGGACCATCGCCGCGGGCGTCGCCAAG
>JAJZSM010000287.1:1389-2938 GCA_021849765.1 Actinomycetes bacterium
CGTGTTGATCTCGGGTCACGACGGGGGGACCGGCGCGGCGCCGCTCACGTCGCTCAAGCACGCCGGCACGCCATGGGAGATCGGGCTCACCGAGGCCCACCAGACCCTCGCCGCCAACGGGCTGCGCAGTCGCGTCGTGCTCCAGGTCGACGGCCAGTTAAAGACCGGCCGTGACGTCGTAATCGCCGCGATGCTGGGTGCCGAGGAGTTCGGGTTCGCGACCGCGCCACTCGTCGTGTCGGGCTGTGTGATGATGCGCGTCTGTCACCTCGACACGTGCCCCGTCGGCATCGCGACCCAGAACCCCGTCCTGCGTGAGCGTTTCACCGGCAAGCCAGAGTTCGTTGAGCACTTCTTCGAGTTCATCGCCACCGAGGTCCGCGAATACCTGAGCCAGTTGGGGTTGCACAGCCTGGATGAGCTGATCGGTGACCCCTCGCACCTGGTGGTCGACGAACGCGGCGCCGCCGAGAACGGCGTCGACCTTTCGGCGCTGCTCCACGAGGTGCCTGAGGAACAGCGTCACCACCGGATCGGCCAGGACCACGGACTCGAAGACGCGCTCGACTGGAAGTTCTTTGACGCCGCCCTCGTCGCAGCACGCGAACGGACGCCTTACGTCTACGAGGGCCGTGTCGAGAACGTCAATCGGACGGTGGGCACCTTGACCGGTAGCGCCATCACACGGTTGCTCGGCGCCGAGACCTTGCCCGAGGACACCATCACACTGCGCCTCGAGGGGTCGGCCGGCCAGAGCCTCGGCGCCTTCTTGCCGCACGGCATCACGATCCGCCTCTTCGGGGACTGCAACGACTACGTGGGCAAGGGCCTCTCGGGCGGGCGCATCATCGTCCAACCACCCAGTGAGTCGGTCTTCGTGCGCAACGAGAACATCATCGCGGGCAATGTGATCGGCTACGGCGCGACCTCGGGTGACCTGTTCGTCAGCGGGGTCGTGGGCGAGCGCTGCGGCGTGCGCAACTCGGGAGCGACGATCGTCGTCGAGGGCACCGGCGACCACGCCGGCGAGTACATGACCGGCGGTGTCGTGGCGATCCTGGGCGATGTCGGTCGAAACCTGGCGGCGGGGATGTCCGGGGGCACTATCTACCTCTACGACCCACGACAACGTGTCTATGACGTACTGAGCGCCGGGGTCTACGAGGTCGACCCCCTCGAGTTCGACGACGAGACGACGCTGCGCGACCTGCTCGAGCGCTATCACGTCGAGACGGGCTCTCCGGTCGCCGCGCAGATACTCGAGACGTGGCGCGTGGCGCGGATGGACTTCGTGCGCATCGAGACCTCGGAGTACCAGCGCGCGAGAGACGAGCAGCGTAATGGGTAAACCCACCGGATTCCTCGAGTACCCACGCCGTGGACCGGCCTACCGACCCGTCGCCGTACGCCTGCGTGATTGGCGCGAGGTCTACGAGGCCCAGAGCGACGACGAGGTCGCGGTTCAGGCGGCGCGATGCATGGACTGTGGCATCCCGTTCTGCACCCAGGGCTGTCCGCTGGGCAATCGAATTCCCGTCTTCAACGACGC
>JAJZSM010000288.1:0-1389 GCA_021849765.1 Actinomycetes bacterium
GGTAAGCAATCAATCTCTCTTTCAGTTCGCGTTGACCGCACGGTCGGCGACCTGGCGCGCCCACTTGTAGTCCGCTTTGCCGTTCGGCGCCCGACGCACCGCGTCGAGCACGACGTAGGACTTGGGAACCTTGTAGTGCGCCAGCGAGCTGCGTAAGAAGTCGGCGAGATCACTCTCGCTGATCGCGTGCGGCGTGGGCGAGCCGACCACGGCGACGACCCGCTGTCCGAAACGCTCGTCGTCGAGTCCAACCACCAGGCAGTCGTCGACCAACGCGTGACGCTTGACCGCTTCTTCGACCTCTTCGGCGAAGACCTTCTCACCACCGGTGTTGATGCTCATCGATCCCCGGCCCAGCAGCGTGACGCTGCCGTCCTCGCCCACCGTTGCCCAGTCCCCCGTCAGCGCGTAGCCCTGACCATCGATGCGCAGGAACGTCGAAGCCGTCTTGTCGGGGTCCTTGTAGTAGGCAAAGGCCGCGGTACGACTGGCGAGCATGCCCCGCTCGCCCGTGCCCCGCGTGACGTCACGGCCCTCAGGGGTCACGACCTTGGTCGTCGGTGCCAGGGCGAAGTGGGCGGTGGCCGCACCCACCTCGTGCGTCGCGCCACTCGCGCCAAAGCCCAGGCCCTCCGTCGAGCCCAACGAATCAACGAGAGTCGCATTGAGACGTTCGCGCAGCCCGTCCTTGATCTCGGCGCTCCAGATGGCGCCCGAGGACATCACGTGGCGCACGCTCGATACGTCCACAAGTCGTCCCTGGGCCTCGCGACGCTCAAGGGCTCGTAGCAGCGGGCGGGCGAACGCGTCGCCGACGATGACGATTCGCGTGGCGCCCCGCTCCTCAGTGAGTCGCCACACCTCGTCGGGATCGAAAGACCGCGATTCGAGCAGGACGACCGTTCCTCCCACCATGAGAGCCGGCATGGCACCGATCCACATGCCGGTGCCGTGCATCAGAGGACAGCACGGGATGGAGACCTCCGGATCGGACGTGGCGAACGATCTCATGAGCTCGCGCACGTCATCGCGCGACGTCGGCACTGACTCCAAGAGTCCGAGGGACACCGCCGACACCAGCAGGCGTTCGATGAACTCGCCCTGGGGGAACATGACGCCCTTGGGGAGCCCGGTCGTGCCGCCGGTGTAGAGCATGTAGAGATCCTCAGGCGCACGCTCCTGGCGCGCCTGTGGCTCGTGGTCGGCGAGCAGTTCACTCATGCGCTCGACGCCGTCGAGCCGCTCTCCACCATCGTCAACGTCGACGAAGAGTCGGACGTTGGTGAGCCGGTCTCGCACGCGGCCCACGCACTCTGACAACGACGAGTGGAACACCAGGGCCTCGGCATCGGAGTTCTCGATGAGATAGACCAACTCGTCATCGAGATA